>JAISDL010000145.1 GCA_031264825.1 Accumulibacter sp.
CTCTGCCGCGTCCCGGCCTGATTCATCCCGGAAAAAACCACTTTGTTGTTGCGATTGCGGACCTCGACCCACGCGCCTTCGAGAAAATCGAAGGTCAAGCCGCTCGCGGAAGCGGCGGGTGCCGACGTCGTCGGCGTGGCTTCCGGCGACCCTTCGCGCACGACGGGCGGCGGAAGGGTAGCTGTGGCAAGGGGCGGCGGCGCGACGAGCGACACGACGGCCGGCGGAGCGGGCGGCGCCTTGGGGGGTTCCGGCGGCGGCGGGTTCGGTGCCGGAGGCACCGGGGGAGGCGTCGGCGCCGAAGGCTGAGGCCGTGGCGCGGGCGTGGCAGGCGATGTCCGCGTCTGCGCCTGCGCGCCGGTATCGGGCACGACGGTGACCGAAAGCGAAAGCGGTTTTCGATTCTCCGCGTCGGGCGCGTTATTGTTGCTCTTCATCCCGGCCGGAAAGACGGAACGCAGCGAAGAGACCATCGATTGCCACGTCGAATCGGGCAAAAGAAAATAAAGCAGGATCGCCGCGATCAGCACGACCAGGCCGGTGATGACGGGCAAATAGTCGCGGAAGCGGATTTTCTTGTCCGACGAAACGCCGACATTCATTCCCTCGAGAATCTTGAGTTCGCGCATTTCGTGGATATGGAGTTTATCCAGAAGACTCATCAGTTCCGACGTCTCCATATCCAGGAAACGCGCGTAGTTCCGGACGAAGCCCCGGATAATGGTATTGTTGCCCGGAAGATGCCGCCAATCGTCCGCTTCGAGCGCCTCGACCTGGCTCGCGCTCAGCTTGAGCGCCTTCGCAATGCCGACGACCGTCAGACCGCGCGCCTCGCGCGCGGTACGCAGCTTCAATCCGATGCTCGGAGAGACGAAAGGAGGCGCGTCGGCGTCATCGCCTTCCCGCGCGGGCGACTCTCCGGCATTTTCCCAGCCGGACGATTCATCCGTCCAATCGTCGTCACGATTCATTCAAAATTTCCTTTGAGGAAATCCCGGTACTCGGGCGAGTCCGGAAATCTCCGTTTCAGTTGCGTGGCGAGGCTCGATTCCCCTATGCTGTTGCCGAGACGGCGTTCGACGCGCAAGGCCAGCCACAGCACATCCGCTTCGGGGGTGTTGACCTGACGCTGAACGCGCGTCAGATAATCCCTCGCCGCATCGAAATTTTCACGCTTATAGCTGATGAGCGCAAGCTGAAAAAAAGCGCGCGGGTTCTCCGGGGAGAGAACCAGGCTCCGATTGATGAATTCTTCGCCGGAATCGAGTTCGCCGTGCTTCGCCAGACACATCCCGGCGTTCAGGTAGGCGATTTCGGGCGTCTTGTAGAGAACATTGTTGAAAGCGTTCTGAAAATACGGGAGCGCGTCCTTTTCCTTGCCGGTCTGGCACAGATACCAGCCATAATTATTGTTGATGTCCGGGTCTCTCGGATCCAGTTCGATCGACCTTTGAAAATCCTTCTCCGCCGACGGAAACTCCTTGAGGGTAAAAAGCGCCAAGGCACGCATACTGTACGCGGGAGCGTACTCGGAGTTGATCGCGATCGCCAGCGTCAGTTCTTCGAGCGCGATGATCAATTCGCCGTCCTGAAAATAGAGCGCCGCAAGCTCGGTATGCGCCCTGGCCCGCGTCAGCGGGTCCTTCGGTTCCAGCGGGGCGAAGACTTCGGGCGTCGATTCTTGCTGCCCCAACCCCGATCGCTGCGCGTGGGCGGGTGGGACTGAAAAAACGGCGAGAATCGCCAACGCGCAAAAAAACGAAAACAAGGGTCTGGAAAAATTCTTCATCTCGGACTCATCTCTCGAAAACAGTTCTTCGCGCGCCGGCTCCGCACCTGACCGACCAGTTGTCCGCACGCCGCGTCGATATCGTCTCCGCGCAGCTTGCGCGTCGTTGTAATGATGCCCGCTTCCATGAGAATTTCCGCAAAGCGCCGAACGCGCTCCGCCGGTGGGCGGCGGAACGGGCTGCCCGGAAACGGGTTGAATGGAATCAGGTTGAATTTGCACGGAAGGCCGCTCACCCGCGACAAGAGCGCACGCGCGTGCGCCTCCGAATCGTTGACGCCGTCGAGCAAGACGTACTCGAAAGTCACAAAGTCGCGCGGCGCCTTGTCGAGATAGCGGCCGCACGCCGCCATGAGGGACGCCAGAGGATATTTCCGGTTGATCGGAACGAGCGTATCGCGCAAGGCGTCGTCGGGCGCGTGCAGGGAGACCGCCAGCGCGACCGGACATTCCTCGCGCAGACGGTCGATCGCCGGAACGAGGCCCGAAGTCGAAACGGTTACCCGGCGGCGCGACAGCCCGTAAGCGTTATCGTCGAGCATCAGGCGGATCGCCGTCACCGTATTGTCGAAATTGGCAAGGGGTTCGCCCATCCCCATCAGGACGACATTGCTGATGACGCGCTCGCCCGACGAAGACGCGCCCAGCGCCCGGTTCGCCTGCCACAACTGCCCGATGATCTCGGCGACGCTCAGGTTGCGACTGAACCCCTGCTTGCCCGTCGAACAAAAAGCGCATCCGAGCGCACACCCGACCTGCGAGGAAACGCACAGCGTCCCGCGCGCGTCTTCGGGGATGAAAACGGTCTCGATCGCGTTCCCGTCGCCGACGTCGAACAGGAATTTCCGCGCGCCGTCTTCCGAAACACGGTCGAGGACGAGTTCGGGCGGCCCGACGCTCGCCAGGTCTTTGAGCTTTGCGCGGAGGCTCTTGGCAAGGTTCGTCATCGCGTCGAAATCCGCCTGACCGAAGCGATGGATCCAGCGCAAGACCTGCTTCGCGCGGAACGCGCTCTCGTCCTGCGCCGCAAAAAAAGCGGCAAGACCCGCAGTATCGAAGTTGAGCAGATTGACGGACATGCCGACCGCGAGCCTCGAATCAGCGCCCCGAATAAACGGACAGTTCGGGGAAAAAGAAAGCGATCTCGTCCCGGGCTGTTTCCGGCGCGTCGGACCCATGAACCGCGTTGGCGTCGATCGAATCGGCAAAATCGGCGCGAATCGTCCCGGCGTCGGCTTTTTTCGGATCGGTCGCGCCCATCAGTTCGCGGTTTTTCGCAATGGCGTTCTCACCTTCCAGAACCTGCACCATCACCGGACCCGACACCATGAAGTCCACGAGGTCCTTGTAAAACGGGCGCTCCCTATGAACCGCGTAAAATTCGCCGGCCTCGCGCGACGAAAGCCAGACCATTTTCGCCGCGACAATTTTCAGCCCATTGTCTTCAAAGCGCGAGTAAATCCGCCCGATCACGTTCTTTGCGACCGCGTCGGGTTTGACGATAGAAAGCGTGCGTTCAACAGCCATCAATCCACTCCAAAGGAAAAAAATACGGATAATCAAGGAAGTGGGCTATTGTACCAAGACTTTGCATGAGATGTGAGGGGATGTGAGAAGATGGCGCGCAATCGTGCACAATACCGCGAATACGGCGACCTCCACGCCCCTGCGCCCTCGGGGCGACCGTGGCTTTCCGCGCGAACGCATAAAAAATACGCTTTGATTTCAAGAGCTTCAAAAAATTTTGATTTTCACATTAGCTTTCCCGTCCGAACGGGATTAAGCTACTCAGAATTTCATCGTCAAAGCCCTGCGTGGAAAAAAGGATTCCGTTCTTGAATTCCCCTATCCATCGAGATGGCCGGAGGTGACAAAATGAAACGTTTTCAGCGTTGTTTGCTCTGCTTGTTTCTGGCGTCTCTGATGACGGGCTGCATTCCATTCCTTCCAATAGTAACTGTTCCTTTTGATCTTGGGAAAGGGCATTCTCTTGCCGATATGGAACGCGCCGAAGTTGTCGCTGAAAAACTTGGATTTAGGAGACATACGTTTGTCATCGACAAGGTGAGGAGAATCAGAGCAGATGATGAAAAACACCACTATTCTAACTTCAGTATTGGTTATGGTTTTTCTATAAGAGTGGAACTATATAAGAGCGATGGT
>JAISDL010000190.1 GCA_031264825.1 Accumulibacter sp.
ATGGCGAGGCGCTTTTCGTCCTCGGAAAGCTGTGCGAACTTTTCGTCGTCGGCCAGTTCCTGCCGCCGCGTCTGCAAGGCAAAATACGTTTGACCGTTCGCGATGACCGGCTTGGACGGGTCGCCGTTCTGTACGATCAGGTAGCAGGCATAGCGGGAAAGGCGCACGTCTTCGACGGCGCGCTGCGCGCCGGAACCGATGTTGACCATTGTGAGGATATCCTCCATATGGTCTTCCGCCCGCTGGTCGCTGTTGCGGCAAGCCTCGCGTGCGCGTTCCAGTACCGGCAAAAAGTGGCGGTACTGGGAATACTCCAGTACCCGGGCCAACTGACGCGCCAGCCAGTATTCGTTGCCGTTTTCGTCGCGATGACGGACATCGTCGAAGGTCGCGTGATGCTTGCCGATTTTATTTTCAGTCATGAGGCGATTCCTTGGAAGTGAAACGCTTGCGCCAATACGCGCCGATCCCCTCAGCCGACCCCGGCGGGTTTCAGACGTTCGAGTACCGTCTCGCGCGAAAAGAGCGCGATGACGCCGTCGATCGACGGCGTATGCTCGCGCCCGGTCAGAAGCACGCGCAGGGGCATCGCCAATTTCGGCATCTTGAGCTTGTGCGCTTTCAGGCAATCCTTGACGAGCGCGTTGATCGACGGCGCGTCCCAGGGGTCGACCTCCAAGATGCGCGCGGCGAAGTCTTTCAGCGCCGGGAGCGCGTCGGGCGTCAGGTGCCGCGCCAGCGCGTCGGGGTCCGGCTCAAGGGGCGCGTAAAACACCTTGACCTCGTCGGCAAGCTGGTCGAGGCGGCTGACGCGCTCCTTGTAGAGCGCGACGACGGCTTCGAGCGAAGGCGTCTGCAAGAGCGTCACGCCGAGCGCGGCGAGGCGCGGAGCGAGCAACGCGGCGAGGCGCATGTTGTCGGCCTCTCTGAGGTAATGCGCGTTCAGCCAGTCGAGCTTTTCGGTATTGAACTGCGCCGCAGACGGCGTGATGTGGTCCAGGTCGAACCATTCGCGGAACTGTTCCATCGAAAAAATCTCGTCGTCGCCGTGCGACCAGCCCAGACGCGCGAGGTAGTTCAGCACGGCTTCGGGCAGATAGCCGTTTTCATCGTATTGCATGACGCTCACCGCGCCGTGGCGCTTCGACAATTTCTGCCCGTCGTCGCCGAGGATCATCGAAAGGTGGCCGTAGCGCGGAATCGGCGCGCCGAGCGCTTTCAGGATATTGATCTGGCGCGGCGTGTTGTTGACGTGGTCGTCGCCGCGAATGACGTGCGTGATATTCATGTCCCAATCGTCGACCGCGACGCAGAAATTGTACGTCGGCACGAGGTCGGCGCGCGCGATGACGAGGTCGTCGAGTTCCGCGTTGTCGATCGCGATCGACCCCTTGACCAGGTCGTCCCACGCGACGACGCCGTCGAGGGGATTCCTGAAGCGCACGACCGGCCGAACGCCGTCCGGCGGCTTCGGGAGCGTCTTGCCCGTTTCGGGACGCCACGTTCTGTCGTAGCGAGGTTTCAGACCCTGGGCGCGCTGCGCCTCGCGCACGCGGTCGAGTTCTTCGGGCGCCGTATAGCAGTAATACGCGCTCCCGGATTCGAGCATTTCCCGGATGACGGCCTTGTAGCGATCCATCCGCCGCATCTGGTAGATCGGGCCTTCGTCGTAATCGAGGCCGAGCCAACGCATGCCGTCGAGAATCGCTTGGACGGCTTCGGAGGTCGAACGCGCGACGTCGGTATCCTCGATGCGCAGGATGAATTCACCGCCGTGGTGCCGCGCGTAAGCCCAGGAAAAAAGCGCCGTGCGTGCGCCGCCGATGTGCAGAAAACCCGTCGGTGACGGCGCGAAACGAGTGCGAATCATTAGTTTCTTCCCATAAAAAAACTGTGCCTTATTGTATAGGATGCGCTCGTTTTCGTGCGTCCGAGTCGTCGCCGAGCGTCAGCAAATTGACCAGCGGGCCAAGTTATGCTTAAATCCACTCCCCTGACGCGCGGTTAACTCAGCGGTAGAGTGCCACCTTCACACGGTGGAAGTCACTGGTTCGAACCCAGTACCGCGCACCATCAAAAAAATCAAATCCACGCAACGTGAAGTCGACCAAGGCAATCTGTAAAAGAGATGAAAGATGAGCCATGGACAATGAAACCTATACCAGCGTCTGGGACGCCGTCGCCGACACACCCGGACAAGCCGCGAATCTGACGGCTCGCGCCGCCCTGATGCGGGAGATTGTCGCCCTCGTCCAGGAAAACGGATGGAAACAGGCCGACGCGGCGCGGCGGCTGGGCGTCACCCAACCGCGCATCAACGACCTCCTGCGCGGGCGTATTTCCCGCTTTTCGCTCGACGCGCTGGTGAACATGGCCGTGATGACGGGGCGGCGTGTGCGCGTCGAACTGCTTGCGGCGTAAGGGAACGGGCGCCAATTCACGCGATTCTCTCCGGGCGCTTGCCTTTCTCATGTTTTTGCATATACAATAACCTGGATGGAAATCGAATTCGACTCCGCCAAGGACGCGCTGAACCGTCAAAAGCACGGCGTTTCGCTCGCCATCGCCCGCGAAATGGAGTGGGACGATGCGGATATCCTGCCGGACACGCGATTTCCCTATGACGAAGAACGCATGGTGGCGGTTGTTCCTTTGGGAGAGCGGCTGTTTTTCGTCGCGTTCGTAGATCGCGGTGAGAAGCGCCGCCGGGTATTTTCCATCCGCCCCGCAACCAGAAAAGAGGTGAATGCTTATGTTGGAAACCGTTAGAACCCGTTCCGGGCGTGAATTCATACTCCCCACGGTGGAAGAAGACGCCGCGATCACGGCCGCCGCGCTTGAAGACCCGGACGCCCGTCCCTTCACGGACGCGGAACTGATCGAGGCGCGGACGAAGAATAACGGCGGGCGTCCGCGAACGCTTGCCCCCCGGAAAAGCATCTGTATCCGGCTTTCCCCCGACGTTGCCGAAGCCTTCCGCGCCACCGGCAAGGGCTGGCAAACCCGCATGAACGCGGCGCTCGCCGATTGGCTGAAAACGCATTCGCCCGGAGACCTCACGCTGGGTTGAACACCGCATTGTCACAGTATACTTGCGTGCCGCAAGGCGAAGCCGACAAAGGCGGGGGCGAACTGGAAACGGAATTACTTGTCCGCGACGGGTTCGATCCGGTAGAGTTTGTGGCACGTGACGCAAAACCCCTGGAGCGCGGACATATGCTTCAGCGCCTGTTCGGGACTCCCGCCCCTGGACGCGTCGTTTTCGATCTTCGCCCACGTCTCGCGCATTCCGAGGAGCATATTGAGGTAAGGCGGCGGGAGGTTTTTCCGCATCCGTAAAAAAAGCGCTTCGTCGCCCTTGATCTGCGGCAGGCGCCCTTCGGGCGGGAGCGGTTTCCCGGAAACGAGCGCACGGATGCGCGCGAGCGGAGGCCGCGCCTGTCGGGCGACGTTTTCGACGCGCGTCATGTCGCGGACGGCGAGCGCGTCGATGAGCGCGTGTTGCTGTTCCATGAAGCGCACCATGTCATTTTGCATCTGTTCCCGGTCGGCGCGCGGCAGTTTCACGACGATGCGTTCGTCGCCGCGCGCGCACGGCGCGAGCGCGAGAAAGAGCGCAGCGAGCGCCGGGAAAAACCAGTGGGGTTTCGTCGCGGTGCTCATGACAGTCGGGCGTTTTCCGGGACGGCGCGGCTCAAGGGGCAATACCCGCGAAGCACCGGGATCGCGGTCGAGCACTCCGAATCGGGCAGGCGGAGGCGCTTGACGGGAATCCGGTACAGCTTTGAAAGCGCCTCTTCGCCGAGCACGTCTTCGGGCGGCCCCGAGAGTTGGCGTTCGGGTTCGGCCATCAGGAGCACCTGGTCGGCGAAATCGAGCGCGTGTTGCGGCGCATGCGTCGTAAACGCGACCGCGAGGCCGTCGTCGGCGAGTTGACGCAGGAGGTTCAGCACGTGCGCCTGACGATGCCAGTCGAGCGCGGCCGTCGGTTCGTCGAGCAGCAAGACGGCGCTCGACGAGACGAGCGCGCGCGCGATCAGCACGAGTTGACGCTCGCCGCCCGACATGACGTCGAAAGCGCGGTCGGCGAGGTGAGCCGCTTCGAGCCGCGCGAGCGCGTCGCGCGCAGCCGCGTAGTCGGTAGCACGCGGCGCGGAAAAAAGCGAAATCGAACGCGCGCGCCCGAGCAATACCATGTCGAGACCGGTGAAGGGCAGCGTCGGTTCGAGCGATTGCGGAACGAGCGCGAGACCTGAGTCCCGACGCGACACCGTGCCTTCGACGGGCGTCCTGATCCCCGAAAGCGCGGCGAGCAGCGTCGATTTTCCGCAGCCGTTCGGGCCGAGGATCGCCGTCAGGCACGCCGCCGGCAGACGAAAATCCAGGTGCCGGAAAACCCAGTCGCGGTCGTAGCGATACCCGAGGTCGCGCGCGATGATCGGTTCAGGCATCGGTTTTTCCGCGAAGGCGGCGCAGGAGGACGGCGAAGATCGGAGCGCCGAGCAGCGCCGTCAGGGCGCCCAAGGGGATTTCGGCAGCGACGAGCGTGCGCGCCGCCGTGTCGACGAGGATCAGGTAGCCCGCTCCGCCGATCAGCGTATTCAGGAAGAACCAGCGGTGATTCGCGCCGAAGGAGAGGCGGACCAGATGCGGGACGACGAGTCCGACCCAGCCGACGACGCCGGAAACGGCGACGGCGGCGGCCGTCGCGAGTCCCGCCGCGCCGAGCGCCAGGAGCCGGACGGTTCGGACGGGGACGCCGAGGTTTCGCGCGTCTTCCTCGCCGACGGCGAGCGCCGAGAGGTGGAAGCGCAGGCCGAGAATCAGCGCCGCGGAGAACAGGATCGGCGGCGCCGTGACGTAGAGGCTCCTTTTGTCCGCCGCCGCCAGACTTCCCAGAAGCCAGAAAACGATCGCCGGAAGCTGATTGTCGGGGTCGGCCGCGTATTTCACGAGCGCGATCCCGGCGGCGCCGACGGCGCCGACGACGAGTCCGGCGAGGACGAGCATCACCGCGCTGCCGCGCCCCGCGCCCGTTCCGCCCGCGAGCCAGAAGACGAGCGCGAGCGAAGCGATTCCGCCCACGAACGAACCGCAGATCGTCGGCCAGCCGGTTCCGGCGAGAAGGATGCCGACGACGCCGCCGAGCGCCGCGCCCGAAGAGACGCCGAGGATTTGCGGGTCGGCGAGCGGGTTCCGGAAAAGGCTCTGGAGCGAAGCGCCGGCGAGCGCGAGTCCGGCGCCGACGAAGGCCGCGAGCGCGACGCGGGGAAAACGCACCGCCCAGACGACCTGCGCTTCGGTATTGCTCCAAAAAACCGGAATGTCGAAGAGCGGTTCGAGAAGGATCGCCGCGACCGTTTTCAGCGGGATGCCAAAGCGCCCCAGCGACAGCGAGACGAGGGTCGAAAGGAGCAGCGCCACGAGCAAAACGCACGCGCCCGTTCTCCCACGCATCCCGGACGTCATGCGGGGACAGGCTCCTTTCGGGAGGCGCGCGCAAACAGCGCGCGTTCGGCGATTCCGTCGAGGAAGGCGGTCAGCGCGGAGCCGAAGCGCAGCGAAAGAACGTGGTCGCGGTACAGGCGCGCCGAAAGCCCGTAATGCGCCTCCTCGACGAAACGCGCCTCCGATGCATCGGGGACGAGTTCGCGCAGCAAGGGGTCGCCGACGACGAGGTCGAAGTCGCCCTCCGCCAGGCGCCGGATCGCCTCATCTTCGTTCGGCAAGGGGCAGTCGCCGGCCTCCGCGTACGCGGCGTCCCACGCGAAGAAGCTGCCGACCGTGACTTCGAGGCGCGGATGGCGGCACAGCAATTCTTCACGGAAGGCGTTCATTCGGAACTGTTCGCCGACAAGGAAGATCGTCGCGCTTTTTTCATCCCGACCAATGCGCGCGCGCGGCGTCTCGGGCCGACGCATGATCCGGTTTTCGAGCGCGCTTTCGGTTTCATCTCCGAGCGGCAACCCCGCGACCCAGGGGATATTCCATCGGCTTTCCATGTAACGCGCGAACGGCAACGCGGACGCGGCGACGACGACGTTGAGTTTCGCGCCGGCCGCTTTCGGGATCGACCGCCATTCGTCGCCCTGCCCCCAGACGGAGACGACCGGCAAACCGTTTTTTTCGAGGAAGGCGGCGATAACCGCGACGGATCGGGCGTCGAAATTGTCGAGCGGGGACGCGCCGAGGATGTTCGCGCCGTGGGCCTCGCCGCGCGGCTCTTCGACAAAGCGCTCGGCGAGCGCGAAAAACGCCGCCGACAGCCCCTGCTCGTAGCGCGCGAACCCCGTCGTCGGAAAGCCGAAGACCGGAATGCCGAGGTCGGCTTCTGCCATCCGCGCGAAGCCGTCGAAATCGAAGCCGACGAGCATCGGGACGGGGCTTCCGATGAGCGCGACGAAATTGAAATCCTTCGCTTGGGCGGCGTTGCGGATATTGTCGAGCAGGCGTTCGTCGTTGCCGACGATCGCGTCGAATTCACGCAAGCCGGAACAATACACGCTCGACTTTCCCGAAAACCAGCGCGGCTCGTCGTAACCCGTGAAACTCCCGGTGCACCCCGACGCGTCGTGGATCACGACGAGGCCGCCCAGGTCGTGCAAGGCGGACGCCACGCCGGAATAATCGGCGGCGAACGGGGGAAGGTACTGAAAAATGTAACTCAAGGAAATCGCTCCTCAAACGACAAGACCGTATTCGCGCACCATCTCTTCGAGGCTGCCCGAAATTTGCCCTTCGACGGCGCGGAGGACGGCGTCGAGCAACATGCACATTCCGTGGTGCCCGTACATGCCTTCGTCGAAAGCCGTCGGAACGACACAGGGGGCGCACGAAAGGTAGGCCGCGGTAAAACCGATCGCAATGTCGGCGGTCGGCGTATCCGGGCGAAGCCAGCTATTGCTGTGATGCTCGGGCGAAGTCACGCGAACGCCCGGCGCGTTCTTTGCGAGCCAGTCGAAGGAAGGACGGTCGAAGGTCGGCAGTTTTTGCGTAAAGATTTCGGAGACGTTGAACCCCGCTTCGCACAAGGCGCGCGCGAGGTCGAAGGGGCTGCACGTCGCGGTGTTGTCGATCGCAATCGTCTTTTGTCCGACCTTGGCGAGCACGCGCTTTTCGGTCTCGCGCCGCCGGAGAATCGCCGCGTCGCAGACGAGCGAGGCGCCGAGGAAGTCGCCGATTTTCGCGTAACGCTCCAGGATCGTCGATTCGCTGAAACCGACGGGCGCGAAGACAAACGGCGTACCGAATTTTTCGCGCAGGTTTTTCGCGGCTTCGGTCCCTTCGGGGCGGACGACGAGATTCAGGCGCGCGCGACCGAGCTTTTGGTAATCGTCGAAGTTCGCGCAATCCGCGAGGTGCAAGAGCGACGGCAGACCGTTGGCGCGCAGGAGCTCGCGTATCTCGGAATGCTCGTCGAGATTCTGGAACGCGCCGAGAACGCAGACACTGTCGTCGCGCGCCGCGGGCGCTTCGAGAAAGTCGTACATATCGCGCTGGATGCGTTTACCCGGCGGCAGCTTTGCGTCGAGCGAAATGGGGTTCATGCGCCCGATGCGGAAGGGAATGCGGAATTCCGCCTCGAAGTCGGCGAGCATTGTCTCGTAATCGGTCCCCAGGAGGTCGTCGATACACGAGACGACGATCAGAAAAGCCCTCGGGCGCGGCTTCAAGCGACTCAGCAGGACGGGAACCGCGTCGCGCAGACTTTGCTCGTAGCGCCCCATCGCGATCTCTTCCTCCTCGATGCAGAGGTAGCCGACGCGGCTTTTGCCGCCGTGCTCGATCGCGGCGATCGCCCCGTGACGCCCGCAGGCTTCGGGGCAGACGAAAAGCATATACATTTCCGGGACGAGCAGCGCGGTGCGGATCACCCCCCACCCGCCGTGCGTCGGCGCGCAATAATGAAGGCAGCTCGACGACGCGGCGCCGCCGAGCAGTTCTTCGGGCGCGCCGCCCCCGACGGGCATCGTCCTGCGGGCGAAGCTGGAAAGAAAACGGACGGGTTGCGCACGCATCACGGAATCGCCTCCTTAAGTTCCGCGTCGGGATGGAAAAAACGCGACAGTTCGGCGTAAACGGCGGCCTGCGGCGAATCAGGAAAACATTCGACGACGGTCTTTCCGGCGTTCTCCGCCTCCTGGACGAGGTCGGAACGCGGAATGATCCCGACGACGCGCGTCTTGATCTCTTCGGCCGCCTGCGCGACGAGCGCGTCCTCGTTCGCGATGTTGCGGGAATTCTGAACGATGCCGGCGAGCTTCGCGTAGCCCCGCGACGAAAAATTGTTCAGCGCCTGCGCGATATTGTGCGCCGCGTACAGCGCCATCATTTCGCCGGAACTGACGATCGCGACCTCGTCCGCGTAACCGTAGCGCATCGGCATCGCAAAACCGCCGCAGACGACATCGCCCAGAACGTCGAACAGAACGACGTCGGGCTTGAGTTTTTCGTACGCGTGCAACTCTTCGAGACGGTTGAACGCGGTAATGATCGCGCGCCCCGCGCAGCCGATCCCCGGTTGGGGGCCGCCGGCCTCGACGCAGAAAATACCGTGATACCCCTCGAAAACGAAGTCCTCGAGGTTTGATCCGCCCTTGGCGCGCAAAACGTCGAGGACCGACGGCACGGCGCGGCCCGCGGTCAGCGTTTTCGTCGAATCGGACTTCGGATCGCAGCCGATCTGCATGACGCGCAGACCCCGTTGCGCGAGCGCGGCGGAAAGGTTGGACACGGTCGTCGACTTCCCGATCCCGCCTTTCCCGTAAAAAGCGATCTTGCGGATCGATTTCTCCGTGCCGACTCCAGGCGCCTGCGGCGCGCGCGAAACCCGCGCGGAAGCGTTGGAAACGCCGGAAACCTTCGGAGCGTCGCAAACGTCGCGGCGGCTGCTTTCCAAATTCACTCTCCTTCCTCTCGTTCTCTCAAGGGCTGAACTTTTTAGAATAATTCAGACTATCGTTATTGTCAATCATTCTCATAATTATACCTATTTCGCTCGCGGTCGGTGTATGACCGTAGAGGCGGCGGTACGTCTCGACGATTTCGTCGCGCAAGGGGGCGGACGGCGCGTCGGGGTGAAACAGCGCGAACAGCCAGCGCCACGCGAGCGGCGTCTCCTGGCTCGGCGGGTCCCAGCGAAAACCGCCGCGCGGGTAGAGATAGACGCGCTTTTCCTTCACGGCGGGCACCGAAGCGAACAGCGCGCTCTCGAACAAAAGCGCGGGCTTCAAATCCTTGTCGAAATTGCCGAGAAGGACAATGTCCGGCGCCCACGCGAGCACTTGCTCGGCGCTGACCGGCACGTAAGCGCCGAGATGCGACGCGGGGTTGACACCCCCGGCCAGACGAATGTCCGAATCGACCGTCGTTTTCCCGCCCGCGACCTGGAAGGCGTTCCCCTGCCTGCGATACAGATAGACGACCTTCGGCCGGCGCGATTCGGGGATTTGCGCGACGCTTTTTGCGATCTCGTCCCGCGTGGCGAGAATCGCTTCGGCAAGCGCCTCGCCGCGCGCCTGCCGCCCGGTGAGTCCGCGCCCCAGGATGCGCAACCACTCGGCGGCGATTTCGCCGCCGCCCGCGCTGTTCAGCGTCAGCACCGGCAGGCCGACCTTGACGATCGGCGAGAGCGCCGCGTCGCCCCGGTCGCCCCACTGGACGACGAGGTCGGCTTTGGACGCGAGCAAGGCCTCGACGTTCGGCGCGAAGCCCTCGCCCACCACGTCGGCGCGTATCTTTTTTGACTCGGGGAAAAAGCGACCGAGCATTCCGTCGACGATCTCCGCGCGCGACGCCGGGTGGATTCCGACCAAACGCCCCGCGCCTTGGTCGAGCGCAAGCACCATCGACGCCGCCGGAATGACGAGCGTCGCCACGCGCTCGACCTTCGCCGGAATCTTCACTTCCCGACCGTTCTGGTCGATGAGAATCGTCGGATTCCCCTCGGGCGGCGCCGCGCCGGACGCGTAGACGGCACCGGAAAAAAGGAAGGAAACGGCGACGAAGCGCCGCAGGCATTCAAAACGTTTTGGTTTCATGGACTGAGATCAGGTATCAGGTATCAGATGAAAACCGATTCCAACCGCGAAAAACGCGAAAGACGCGAAAGTCTTTGTAGGGGCACGGCGTGCCGTGCCCATTGGCGGTATAGGTTGGTGGTGAGCGTAGCGAACCCCAACGATTCCGTATGCGCATGAATGACGGAATGGGGCGGCATAGGTTGGGCTGAGGAACGAGAGCCACAACGATTCCGTATGCGTATGAATGATGCCGGGCTTTGCTTCACCGGAATTGGCGGTACGCCTGCCTCGGTACTGATTCCATAATTTTCCATTTCTTTTTCTCCAATACAACAATCCGCCATGACCAAGGCTGGATACGGTACCGCGTCGGCGTAAACACACGGTCTTCGGGCATATCGGGTGTCTGCGTAGCATCGTAGACCGACTG
>JAISDL010000089.1 GCA_031264825.1 Accumulibacter sp.
GTTGAAATCGGTTTTCAGCGGAAACCCATATGCCTGCGGAGTTGTTGGGCATTGCTTCGCTCATACGTATGCGGAATCGTTGGGGTTCGCTGCGCTCACCACCAACCTATACCGCCCCATTCCGTCATTCATGCGCCTGCGGAATCGTTGGGCATCGCTTCGCTCACCCCAACCTATGCACTTTTCGCGTCTTTCGTGCCTTTCGCGGTTGAAATCGGTTTTCATCTGTCTCCTGTCTCCTGTCTCCTGTCTCCTGATCCCTGACAGGGTGGTAGACTGTCTCTTTTTCAATACATTTGACCATGGATCTGATTTCACGCATCGGTCGCCATTTCAGGGACAGCGCGCAAACCAAGCTCGACGCCGTCGATGCGCTCGCCGCGCCGATCGCGCGGGCGGCCGAATGCTTCGCCGCGTCGCTCGCGGGACAAGGAAAAATCCTTTCGTGCGGGAACGGCGGTTCCGCCGCCGACGCGCAGCATTTCGCCGCCGAACTCGTCGGGCGCTTCGAGCGCGAAAGGCCGGGACTCGCGGCGGTCGCGCTGACGACCGACACGTCGATCCTGACCGCCGTCGCGAACGATTACAGCTACGATAAGGTTTTCGCGCGCCAGGTTTCGGCGATTGGCCGCGCCGGGGACGTTCTGCTCGCGATCTCGACTTCGGGAAATTCGCCGAGCGTCATCGAGGCGATCCGCGCCGCGCACGAGTCTGCGATGCGCGTCGTCGCGCTGACGGGGCGCGGCGGCGGAAAGCTCGGGGGCGTCCTCGCGGATTCCGACGTGCATCTCTGCGTTCCCTCGGAGCGCACGCCGCGTATCCAGGAAGTCCATCTCCTTTGCATCCACTGCCTTTGCGACGCAATCGACGCTTTGTTACCGGGAGTAAGCGATGAATAGAAAACTGATGACCACCCTCTTCCTCGGCGCCGTCGCCGCTTCGACCCTTCAGGGCTGCTTTCCGATGGTCGCCACGGGCTTGACGACGGGCCTTCTCGCCGCCGTCGACCGCCGCACGGTCGGCGCGCAGACCGAGGACGAATCGATCGAATGGAAAGCGGCGGCCCGCGTCCGCGAGCAGCTCGGCGACAAGGCGCATCTCAACTTCACGAGCTATAACCGCAAGGTCTTGATCACGGGCGAGGCGATCTCCCCCGAAATCCGTTTCCAGGCGGAGAACGTCGCCGCGCGGATTCCGAACGTTCTCGGCGTCTATAACGAAGTCGTCGTCGGGCCGCCGTCGTCCTTCGTCAACCGCAGCAACGACGCTTTCATCACGTCGAAGATCAAGAGCCGTTCGCTCGACAGCCAGAAATTCAGCCCGATCCACGTCAAGGTCGTCACCGAGGCGAACGTTGCCTTCCTGCTCGGCATCGTGACGCAGGAAGAGGCCGAAGCGGCGATCGGCGTCGCGCGTACGACCGCGGGCGTCAAGAAGGTCGTCAACCTTCTCGAAGTCGTCACGCCCGGAAGGGCGAAGGAACTCGACCAGATGAATTCGGGCGGCGGTAAAGAGGCGTCCGAAACGCCGACGACGCAAACGCCGCGAGAAGACAAGACCGACGGGACGCCTTGATCGGATGGAAGAAAAAATTCGGGCACGGCGCGCCGTGCCCCTACGGCGGAATGAAAAGGGGTTTCAAGGGAATTCATGAATCAAATCCTCTTCACTGAAGCCTTGATACCAAGGGATAAGGGTCTCTGGACGTATGGACGCATGAATACCTTCCCCGCTCCGGAATTCGAGTCGAAAATCGTCGCGCCCGACGCGATTCTCGCTCGCCTTGCGGATTGGCCGCGCCCTCTGGTCTTCACCAACGGATGCTTCGACCTCCTGCATCGCGGTCACGTGACGCTGCTCGCGCAGGCGCGCGCACTCGGCGCTTCACTGCTCGTCGCGCTCAATTCCAATGCGTCGGTGAAAAAACTCGGAAAGGGCGACGACCGCCCGATCAACACGCTGGCCGACCGGATGGCCGTCGTCGCCGCGCTCGGCTGCGTCTCGGCGGTCACGTGCTTCGACGAGGATACGCCGATCGCGCGCATCGTCGAATGCCGCCCGGACGTGCTGGTCAAAGGCGGCGACTGGCCGGTCGATCGGATCGTCGGCGCCCGCGAAGTCGCCGCGTGGGGCGGGAAAACGGTTTCGATCCCCTTCCTCCACGTGACTTCGACGACGGCTTTGATCGAGAAGCTCCGCAAACCGCGCTGAAGTGCCGATGGCGACGAGCAAGAAACCCATGACAAAGAAACTCGTACCGGTGGTGCGAGACGTGAGTTCGCTCAAGGACTACCCGGCTTTGCTCGCCGAGGTCAAAGCGCGCATTCATTCGGCGCAGTACGCGGCGCTACGCGCGGTCAACAAGGAACTGGTCGGCCTGTATTGGGATATCGGACGGATGATCGTCGAGCGACAAAAAGACGCCAAGCACGGCGCCGCCATCGCGGAGCAGCTCGCCGACGACCTACGAGACGCCTTTCCCGATATTGGCGGCTTTTCCCGCCGCAACGTGTTTTACATGCGGGAGTTCTATCTGCTCTACCGTGACGACGCAAAAGTGCAACCACTGGTTGCACAAATCGGGTGGTCGCACAATCTGACCATCCTGTCGCGCTGCAAAGACGCGCAGGAGCGTGAATTCTACCTGCGCATGACGCGCAAGTTCGGCTGGTCGAAGAACGTGCTTATCCACCAGATCGATAACCAGAGCTTTGAAAAGTCCTTGCTCGGTCAGACCAATTTCGACCAGACGCTGACCCCGGCCTTGCGCGCGCAGGCCAAGCTGGCGGTGAAGGACGAGTACGCATTCGATTTCCTCGAACTCGGCGAACGGCACAGCGAGCGTGAGTTGGAACGTGCGCTGATCGGGCGCATCGAGGACTTCCTGCGCGCGATGGGCGGGATGTTCGCCTTCATGGGCAGTCAGTATCGGCTGGAGGTGGAAGGCAAGGAGTATTTCCTCGATTTACTGCTGTTCCACCGGCGTCTGCGCGCCTTGGTCGCCATCGAATTGAAGGTCGGCGAGTTCGAGCCGGAGTTCGTCGGCAAGATGCAGTTCTACCTTGCCGCACTCGACACGCAGGTACGTCAGGACGACGAAAACCCGTCGATCGGCATCATCCTGTGCAAGGAGAAGAGGCGTACCATCGTCGAATACGCCCTGCGCGACGCGAGGAAGCCTATCGGCGTGGCGACCTACGAAATCACGAGGACGCTACCGAAGAAGCTGAAGGATCAGTTGCCTTCGCCCGAAGACATTGCCCGCCTGCTGGAGAATCTATGAAAAAGACCGATGCCACCGGTTTGGAAAAGGAATTACGATCCGAGTTTTTGCGACATTTGAAGGAGCGCTACGATGCCTGAACTTTCTCCGCATCCCGACCCGGAAATCAATGATTTTGAACAATCCTTGATCCGTTCGATCGAGCAAATGAAACGCGGTGAGTATGGCCGAATTTCAACGCCCGAAGACATTGATTCCTTGTCCAAACCGCCCCTGCCTTTGTCGACTTTACCTTGCGTGAATGTGTTGAAAAAGGCGTAAACCGAAGCGCGCTATAGTTTTTCCTCGACCCAAGGGATGACGGAGGCGAGCGCTTCGGGGAGCTTTTCGACTTCGTTCCCGCCCGCCTGCGCCATGTCGGGGCGACCGCCGCCCTTGCCGCCGATCTGTTTTGCGACGAAATTGACGAGTTCGCCGGCCTTGACGCGATCGGTCAATCCCGGCGTGACGCCCGCGACCAGCGTCGCTTTGCCGTCCGCCGTCGACGCGAGGACGACGGCGGCGGTCTTGAGCTTGTCGCGCAGCGCGTCGACCGTCGCGCGGAGCGCGTTGATGTCCGCGCCTTCGAGCGTCGCCGTGAGAACGCGCACGCCCTTGACTTCGACCGCGGTCGCGGCGAGGTCGCCGCCTTGCACCGACGCGAGTTTGTT
>JAISDL010000149.1 GCA_031264825.1 Accumulibacter sp.
TATAGCCTCTGTCTCCTGTCTCCTGTCTCCTGACTCCTTGGTTGGTATAAAATACGCGTTTTCCCTCCGAAACACTCCAATCCCTGCGATGCAATACCTCGGTTTTTCTTTGCGAAACAATTTGTTTGTCGCGCCGATGGCCGGGCTGTCGGATCGTCCGTTCCGCCAACTGTGTCGGCGGATGGGCGCGGGCTTGGCGTTTTCCGAAATGGTCACGTCGAATTCTCTGCTTTACGGCAGCGCGAAAACGCGCCGCCGCGCCGAGCACGCGGGCGAGGAGGCGCCCGTCTGCGTGCAGATCGCCGGTTCCGACCCGAAATTGATGGCCGACGCCGCGCGGTATAACGTCGAAAACGGCGCGCAGATCATCGACGTCAATATGGGCTGCCCGGCGAAGAAGGTCTGCAAGGCCATGGCGGGGTCGGCTCTCTTGAAAGACGAGGCGCTCGTCGGGAAGATTCTCGAAAGCGTCGTCACCGCCGTCCCCGATACGCCGGTGACGCTCAAGACGCGGACGGGCTGGGATACTTCGAGCCGGAACGCGCTCAATATCCTGAAGATCGCCGAAAATTCGGGCGTGCGCGCCCTGACGCTGCACGGGCGGACGCGCGCGTGCGCGTACGCCGGCGACGCCGAATACGAAACGATCGCCGCCGTCAAGGCCGAGGCGCGCATTCCCGTCGTCGCCAACGGCGATATCGCCTCGCCCGAAAAGGCGAAATACGTCCTCGACTTCACCCAAGCCGACGCGATCATGATCGGTCGCGCGGCGCGCGGGCGCCCTTGGCTCTTCCGCGAAGTCGGGCATTATCTCGACACGGGGACGCACGCGCCTCCGCCAAAAGTCGAGGAAATCCACGCGATCCTCGTCGAACACCTCGAAAGCCTCTACGCTTTTTACGGCGCCGAGACGGGCGTGCGCGTCGCGCGAAAGCACATCGCTTGGTATACCCGCGGCATCGCCGGGTCGGCGGCGTTCCGGCAGCGCATGAACGTCCTGCCCGATATCGCGAGCCAGCTTCTCGCGGTCAATGAATTTTTTTTCGCGCTGTCCGGACGCGGCGACATCACAGACCGCGCGGACACAAACAACAGGGGTGACGGGAGAACACAGCATGACTGAACCGAACGCGATCACCGTGGTCGTACGCAACGCTCTGGAAGACTACTTCACGCTTCTCGACGGAGAAAAGGCTTCCGGCGTCTATTCAATGGTGCTGAAAAGCGTCGAGCGCCCGATGCTCGAAATCGTCATGGAAAAAGCAAACGGCAAGCAGACGCTCGCGGCGGAGATTCTGGGAATCAACCGGAATACCCTGCGCAGAAAACTCAGCGAATACGGCATCCTGTAAAATATCAACGTCATGAAAATTCGCCAAGCCCTGATCAGTCTTTCAGACAAACGCGGCGCCGTCGCCTTTGCCCGCGGTCTCGCCGCGTTCGGCGTGACGCTCCTGTCGACGGGCGGGACGGCGAAACTCCTGCGCGAGGCGGACCTCGATGTGACCGAGATCGCCGACTACACGGGGTTTCCTGAAATCCTCGACGGCCGCGTCAAGACCTTGCACCCGAAAGTCCACGCCGGGATCCTCGCGCGCCGCGACGCGCCCGCGCATATGGCGACGCTCGGCGAGCGCGCGATCCCGACGATCGACCTCGTCTGCGTCAACCTCTACCCCTTTCGGGAAACCGTCGCCGAAGCCGGCGTGACGCTCGAAAAAGCGATCGAGAACATCGACATCGGCGGCCCGGCGATGGTTCGTTCGTCGGCGAAGAATTACGCCGGCGTCGCCGTCGTCACCGACCCCGACGATTATTCCGCCGTGCTGGACGAGATGCGCTCGAACGACGGCGCGGTGACGCTGAAAACGCGCTTCGCGCTGGCGAAAAAAGCCTTCGTCCATACGGCGCGCTACGACGCCGCGATCGCCAACTGGCTGACCGCGCTCGACGACGGTGCGCCTGAAAACCCCGACGCCGCTCTCGTCGTCGGGAGCTTCCCGCGCGCCCTGCAGCTCGCCTTCGACCGTGTCGAAACCCTGCGCTACGGCGAGAACCCGCACCAGGCGGCCGCTTTTTACCGCGATGCGACGCCGACGCGCGGGACGATCGCGGACTATCGCCAGTTGCAAGGCAAAGAGCTTTCGTACAACAACATCGCCGACGCCGACGCGGCGCTCGAATGCGTGAAAAGCTTCGCTTCGCCCGCGTGCGTCATCGTCAAACACGCCAATCCCTGTGGCGTCGCCGTCGCCGAGGGCCCCGCCGCGGCTTACGAAAAAGCCTTTCAGACCGACGCGACTTCCGCTTTCGGCGGCATCCTCGCGTTCAACAAAACCATCGACGCCGACGTCGTCGACGCCATGAACGCGCGCAGGCATTTCGTCGAAGTGATGATCGCGCCGGGCTTTACCCCCGCGGCGCGCAAGAAGCTCGCGGCGAAGCAGAATCTGCGCGTGCTCGAAATCGCGTTTCAGGGCGGCGCGCACACGTATGAAATGAAGCGCGTCGGCGGCGGTCTGCTCGTGCAGACGCCCGACCCGTCGGACCTCCGTCCCGACGCCCTGAAAATCGTCACGAAAATCGCGCCGACCGCCAAACAGATGGAAGACTTGCTCTTCGCGTGGCGCGTCGTCCAGTTCGTCAAATCGAACGCGATCGTCTTTGCCGCGCGTGGAATGACGCTGGGAATCGGCGCCGGACAGATGAGCCGCGTCGATTCGACACGGATCGCGTCGGCCAAGGCGCACGACGCGGGCTTGTCTCTCGCCGCTTCGTGCGTCGCGTCAGACGCATTCTTCCCTTTCCGCGACGGTCTCGACGTGCTCGCCGAAGCCGGCGCCAAGGCCGTGATCCAGCCCGGCGGCTCGATCCGCGACGAAGAAGTCGTCTCGGCCGCCGACGAGCACGGGATTGCGATGGTATTTACCGGCGTCAGGCATTTCCGCCACTGACGCGACGAATCTTTGCTTGAGGAAAACCGTATGAAACTACTCGTAATCGGCTCCGGAGGACGCGAACACGCGCTCGCGTGGCGTCTTTCCAGGGACGCCTGCCCGAGCAAGGTTTTTGTGGCGCCGGGAAACGCCGGCACGGCGGGAGAAGCCGGACTCGTCAACCTCCCCCTCGCCAACCCGAAGGCGCTTGCCGAATTCGCCGCGCGGGAAAAAGTTCATTTCACCGTCGTCGGCCCTGAATCCTTCCTCGCCGACGGGATCGTCGACGTCTTCCGCGCGCACGGCCTGAAAATCTTCGGGCCGACGCGAGACGCGGCGCGGCTCGAAACGTCGAAGGATTTCGCCAAGCGCTTCATGCTGCGCCACAATATCCCGACGGCGGCTTCCGGGACTTTCACCGACGCCGCGCTCGCCCACGACTACGTCGACGCGAGGCCGGGGCCTTTCGTCGTCAAGGCCGACGGACTCGCCGCGGGGAAAGGCGTCGTCGTCACGTCGACGCTCGACGCGGCGCACTGCGCGATCGACGACATGCTCGTCCGCGGGAAGCTCGGCGCGGCGGGGTCGCGTATCCTGATCGAAGACTTCCTCGAAGGCGAAGAAGCGAGCTTCATCGTCATGGCCGACGGAAAGAACGTCCTTCCCTTGGCGTCGTCTCAGGACCACAAACGCATTTTCGACGGCGACCGCGGCCCGAATACCGGCGGAATGGGCGCGTACTCGCCCGCGCCTGTCGTCACGCCCGAAATCCATGCAAAAGTCATGCGCGAGATCATCCGCCCCACGATTCTCGGATTGGCCGCCGAGGGAATGCCTTACACCGGTTTTCTGTACGCGGGGCTGATGATCGGGAAGGACGGCTCGGTCAAGACGGTCGAATTCAACTGCCGGATGGGCGACCCCGAAGCGCAGCCGATCCTCATGCGCATGAAATCGAGCCTCTCGACGCTGATCGAGCTTGCGATCGAAGGACGGCTCGACCAGGCGGACGCGGCCTGGGATCACCGAACGGCGCTCGGCGTCGTCCTCGCCTCGGCGGGCTACCCGGAAACGCCGCGCACCGGCGACGCGATCGCCGGAATCCCGGGAGAAACCGGCGAAGTCAAGGTCTTTCACGCCGGAACGGCGGCAAAGGACGGCCAAACCGTCACGTCGGGCGGGCGCGTCCTTTGCGTCACCGCGCTCGGCGAAAACATCCGCCACGCGCGGAAAACCGCGTACGCCGCCGTCGATAAAATCCGTTTCGACGGGATGCAGTTCCGCAGAGACATCGGGAACCGGGCGCTGAGGACAGAGGACTGAGCGGCCTTCGGCCTCAGGAATCAGATGTCAGGAGACAGGAGACAGAGGAAAATCAATCGGCGGGTATAGGTTAGTGTGAAACAACCCGGGATTTGGGCGCAAAAAATCATCGCCGACAATGACGCCGCGATGAATGATGCAAAGAGCAAATGCCTGTAACCCGCCACCTCGGCCAAGCACC
>JAISDL010000183.1 GCA_031264825.1 Accumulibacter sp.
CCATCGCCGCCGGCAGTCCGTTGTCGTCCGCGTAGTGGCCGACGAGCGGCGCCGTGAGGCCGCCGATGCTGACCGCGAGGCCGAGCGTCACGCCCGAAGCGAAGCCCACTTTGCTCGGCAGATAGCTCTGTCCCAGGAGCACCAGCGGGCTGGCGATCGAAAAAAGCGAAAAGGCGATCGGCAACAAGAGCGCGCTCGCCCAAAAAAGGTCCGTCGTCCGGGCGAAAAGGTAGAGGAAGGGCACGAGGAGAAGGTAGCCGAGTTTGACGACGCCGTTCGCCCCGATCCGGTCGGCGAGCACCCCGCCAATCAAGGTCGATACGGCGCCCATCGCGCAGAGCGCGGCCAGCGCCGTCCCGCCGGCGGCCTCCGACTGGTGCAGCGCGTGGATCCAATAAAGCGGCAGGAAGGTGTTGAGGCTGTAGAAAACGACCGAGCGGATGACGATGGCGACGGACAGCCAGGAAAATTCGAACCATTCGTCTTTCGGCGCCTGAGGCTTTTCGCCTTCCGAAGCCGCCGAATCGCCGCCTTTTACCGCCGCCGGGATTCCTTGGGGGGTTTCCTTGCTCGATCGGCTCAGCAGAAAAGGCATCACAATGCCCGGAAGGAACAAAAGCGCGCTGCCCGCCGTTCCGAACAGAAGCAGCGCCGGCGTCATGAGCGCCGGACCGAGCGCGAATCCGACGTTTCCGCCGACCGAAAAAATTCCCAGCCCCGCGCCTTTCTTTTTGCCCGCCAGGGCGTTCGCGCGCCGCGCCGCTTCGGGGTGGAACGCGGCGATTCCGACCCCGCTCAAGGTCGCGCAAAGAAACATCTGCCCGTAGTCGGGCACGAATCCGATGAACGCCAACGCGACGCACGCGAGAAAAACCCCCGCCGGCATCAGCCAGTTTTTGGCCATTTTGTCGGCCAGGACGCCGAAGATCGGCTGCACGATCGAAGACGAAAGCGCCATCGCAAACGCCAGTCCGGCCGCGTCGGCGTAGCTCAGGCCGCCGCGCCGGATCAGAAAAGGGAGGATCGCCGGCAACGCGCCCTGGTTGAGGTCGGTGAACATATGCCCCGCCGAGAGCATCCACAGAGACTTCCTGTCCATTTCGGTGCCTTGCATTTTTCGACCCTTCGCGTTCTCGACCGAAAGGAAGCGTCAGTCGGGCAGCGGCGCGACGCCCGGGCGCCGGGGCAGGCGTCCGCTTTTCAGATAAATCGCGCAGCGCTTCAGATAGACATTCATGCTTTTCGGCATCGGCGTGCGCGCGCGCGAGATATAGATGACGAGGTCGCGGCCTTCGCCGAGCAAGCGCTGCCCGGCGGAAACGCTGTGCCTGCCGTCGGACGCGCCGCGCCGGGGGACGAAACACATCAAGCGGTCGGAAGCCGCGACGAGGCAAGGCCAGGCTTCGAGGATATCGGCGTCGGTACGCAAGAGTTCCGTCTTGGCTTTCGCTTTTTCGGCGAACTCGCCGATCAGCGCGTCGACTTCCTCGAACGCCGGAATTTTCCGGAAGACCTCGCGCATCCCCGCGGCGATTTGGTCGATGTCCCGCATGCTCTGCGCGATCTTGATGTAACGCGTTTCGTAGAATTCTTCGAGCGGCACCGAGAACGCGCGAAACGGCTCGCCCCAGAGTTCGTCGATCCCCTCGTCGCCGCTCCGATGGAGGACCGAACGCCCAAGTTCCATCGCTTCGAGCAGGCAACCGCCGCACTCGCGCATCAGCGGGTTCTCGGGCAGGATTTCGACGCCGGACTCCTGCATTTCGACGAGTTTCTTGAAAATATCGCCGGCGCGATTGAAGAGCGCGCCTGCCAGCATCGCCGACTTGACCCGCCAGCGCGCCGGGTCGCTTTCCGTTTGGAAACTTTCGCGCGCGTCGATGAGGCGCGATCCGGGGATGTTGAGGCCGTGCTCGGTATGATTGAAGAGGCGCCGCGTCAGCGCCTCGATCAACTGCTTTTTCGCTTCCAGCGTATTGTTCGAGATCGCGTAGGTCTTGACCCAGTAGCCTTCGTAATGAACCCTTTCGACCCCGTCGACGATTCGCCGCGTCCCGGGTTCGGGCGCGCCGCGCGGGGACGCTTCTTCGATTTCTGGAAGCATGATTCCGAGAGCCGCGCTTTACGCGGACGGCATCGAAAAGTCCAGACCTTCCGTGCCGCGCATTTCCAGCTTGTACGACGCCCGGAAAGCGTCGGCGTCGATGATCTCTATCCGATCCCCGTCGCACCAGAGCGCTTCTTTCTGCTCCGCCTTCGGCACTTCGAACACGCTGATCTCCCGACCGCGCGAACGGCAGACGACTTTCGCGTCGATATAGACGACGCAATCGCTTCTATGGTGCGCCGTGCTTGCGAGCCAGCGCACGAGAATCGATTCGAGCCCCGTGCGCTCCGAACCGTCGACGAGCCGAAGCGCGTTGAGGAAACGCTCGATGACGCACGCGGTCTGTTCAAGGCTGAGGCGCGGCATGGCGTCTCTCCAGGTTCGGGATGTCATTCATCGTGTTTTTCTCCACCCGGCGCGTCCTCGGACGGGACTGCGGGGTCGCTCGCGGAATCGGGATCGTTTCGGGAGCCGTTTTCGGTCACATCACCCTCAGCAGCGTCTTCGGCGTCGCTCGGATAGACCGCTTCGGGCGCGAAACGGTGTACGCCTTCCGTCATGAGTTTTACCGCTTCGGCAAACTTTTGCGCTTTTTCCTGCAAGACTTTTTCTTTCGGCGAGCGCGATTTCACGCGAAAGCGCTGCTCTTCGATCGTCAGTTGGGTCTTGAGTCCGGTTCTCAGGCAGATCGAATTGTCTTTTTCCGAAAAACTCAAGTTTTTCACGTTGGCGTAATAAACGATCCGGTCGCCGCAAATCAGGTACCGCGGCCCGATCCGGAGCGTCCGCTCGCCGCGCAGGTAGACCATCGCCGGAATCGCGAGTGCAATGAGGCCGAAAGGAAAAAGCAGGCGCGCGAACACGAGCGCGAGGAAGAGCGCGAGCGCGAACATATACTTTCGCTTCACCGTCAGGGCAACGCGCCCGCCGTGGTTATAATCGAAAACGGCGAGCGACGGCGCATTCAGTTCCATCGTATTCCTCCGAACACGGCACCGGAAAAAGCGTCTCCCGGCAGACTTTCCGGAAAATCCTTTCGCAGAAAAAAGGGCCTCGTCCGGCGGACGAAGCCCTCTTCCGCCCCGAAGGGATTATCTCAGCTTCGTTTCTTTATACGCCACGTGCTTGCGGGCCTTCGGGTCGTATTTCACGAACTCGAGTTTGCCCGTCGTGGTCTTCTTGTTCTTGGTCGTCGTATAGAAGTGGCCGGTTCCGGCCGTCGATTCGAGTTTGATTTTTTCACGCATGACCGAATCTCCTTTCAGATTTCGCCGCGCGCGCGCAAATCGGCAAGAATGACGTCAATCCCCTTCTTGTCGATGAGGCGCAGGCCCGCGTTGGATATGCGCAGACGCACCCAGTGCTGTTCGCTCTCGACCCAGAACCGGCGATAATGCAGGTTCGGCAGAAAGCGGCGTTTCGTTTTGTTGTGGGCATGGGAAATATTGTTCCCGACCATCGGGCCCTTGCCCGTTACTTGGCAAACACGCGCCATGGTTCCTTACTCCGGTTGGTCGTTTGGGGGAAAACGAAGGATTCTAGCCAAGTTGGCGTTTTGTTTCAAGTTTTTTTCGAAGAAAGCGCAAAAGCCGCTTTTCGCGGAGTAAGTTTCAGTTTTTACCTGAAATCCCGCCCCCACCGCATTTCAGTATAGTATATCTGGGGAAAGCAGGATTGTGAGGAGTTCTCATGCGGATCGAAAGCATACAACTGAAAAACTACAAGAGTTTCCGCGACGCCGGGATCTCCGATATTCCCGGCCTGTGCGTGATGGTTGGCGCGAACGGTTCAGGCAAGAGCACGCTGTTCGGCGTGTTCGGCTTTTTGAAGGATTGTTTGTTGCACAATGTGCGTCACGCCCTGCAACAACGCGGCGGCTTCCGTGAAGTGCTTTCGCGCAACGTCGACCCGGACGAAGGCATCCGGATCGAGATCAAATTCCGAATGGAGATCGCCAAGGTCGAACGGCTGGTGACCTACGCACTGCATTTGGGCGAGAAAAAAGGTCGGCCTGTCGTTTTGCACGAAGTGCTACGTTACAAGAGAGGGCGCTACGGCTCACCGTATCGTTTCCTCGATTTTCGTTGCGGGAATGGTTACGCGATCAACAACGAAGCGGATTTCAACAAACCCGACGAAGACTTGGAACGCGAGGAGCAAACCGTCGCGCGCGATACGCTGGCGATCAGCGGCTTGGGACAATTCGAGCGCTTCAAGGCCGCCAACGCTTTTCGGCGCCTGATCGAAAACTGGCACGTATCGGATTTCCATATCAATGCCGCGCGCGGCAGCAAGGAGGCTATTGGGATAGACGACCATCTTTCGGCGACCGGCGACAACCTCCAGCTTGTGGCGCGCAATATCTATGAAAATCGTCCCAAGGTATTCAGGCGCATCCTGGAGCGAATGCGCGAACGCGTCCCCGGCGTGAGCGAAGTCACGCCTAAACTCCTCGAAGACGGCCGTCTGTTGTTGCAATTCCGCGACGGTGCTTTCGCCGACCCTTTCATCGACCGTTACGTCTCGGACGGTACGATCAAGATGTTCGCCTATTTGGTACTCCTCTACGACCCGGACCCGCATCCGCTGCTCTGTGTGGAAGAGCCGGAAAACCAACTGCATCCGAAATTGCTGCGCGAACTGGCCGAAGAGTTCCGTGATTATGCACAGCGCGGCGCTTCTCAGGTGCTCGTGTCTACGCATTCGCCGGAACTACTCAACGCGCTCAGGCTCGATGAGGTATTCTGGCTCGTCAAAAAAGGCGGCTATACGCGAATACACCGGGCGCGGGACGACGCCCAACTCGCCGCTTACATGCGGGAAGGCGACCTGATGGGCAATCTGTGGAAACAGGGATTTTTCCCCGAAGCCGACCCGCAATGACAACGCTGGCTTTCTTTCTGGAAGAGGCATCAGCCGAAGCCATGCTCAAAGGCCTCCTGCCGCGTTGTCTGCCGGAAGAAACCGAGATTCTCTACCATGCATTCGATGGAAAGCAGAGTTTGAAAAAGCATCTCGTTCGTCGGCTTCGCCTATGGCAAAAGCCCGACACGCGCTTTATCGTGCTGTGCGACCAAGACAGCGGAAAATGTGAGGACATAAAACGCGAGCTGACGCGGCTTTGTACCGAAGCAGGTCACCCGGAAGCGCTGGTACGAATCGCCTGCCATGAACTGGAAAGCTTCTACCTTGGCGATCTTGCCGCCGTGGAAGCCGGACTCGGCCTACGAAGCTTGTCCAGGGAACAGGCCCGTAGCAAGTACAGGAAACCGGATCGTCTGGCCAACGCGGCGGAAGAGCTTCGCAAGTTGAGCGGCGACAGGTATCAAAAAATTGCGGGATCAAGGGCGATTGCGCCGCACTTGCGTCTGGATGAGGGCGGTAATGCTTCGGAAAGCTTCCGCGCCTTGCTTTCCGGGATCCGTCGCGTTTTCGAAGAAACGCAAATCGCGTGAGCGTGCCCATGCGCCGGGATACTCCGGTATTTCTCCTCGCGTCTGACCTCAGAAGCCATGGAAGGCATCAATAGCCGAATTCAAGAGATCAAACGCAGGGCCAGAGGCTTTCGCAACATCGAGAACGTCATCACCATGATTTACCTCGAAGCCGCTCACCTCGATTTCCTTCTCCCCACTTGAAATAGCGAAGAACCGACTTTCCCCTCAAAAAAAGCGTATCGTCCGAGGGGAAACATCGGCTTCAAAGGAGATTCCGGTAAAGCACTTCATAGTGCGCGGCGGAATCGTCCCAGGAAAAGTCCTGAAGCATCGCGCGCCGGCGGATTCTTCTCCAGAGACCTTTGTCGCCGTGATAGAGCGCGCAGGCGTCGCGGATGCGCGCGCCGAGCGCCGCGCTTTCCGGGCGGTCGAAGGCAAAGCCCGTCGCGCGTCCCGACGCGAGGGTCTCCGGCGTCGCGTCGACGACGGTGTCCGAGAGGCCGCCGACGCGGTGGACGACCGGCAGCGTGCCGTAGCGCAGCGCGTAGAGTTGGGTCAGCCCGCAAGGCTCGAAGCGCGAGGGAACGAGCAGAAGGTCCGCGCCGGCCATGATGCGGTGCGAGAGGTTTTCGTCGTATCCGATGCGGACGGCGACACGACCGGGGTAGGCTTGCGACGCCTGGAAAAAACGGGCTTCGATCTCGGTTTCCCCGGTGCCGAGGACGACGAGCTGACCGCCGCCGCCGATCAGTTCGGGGAGCGCGTCGAGGATGAGGTCCATGCCTTTTTGGCCGGCGAGGCGGCTGACGACGGCGAAAAGAGGCGATTCGCCGTCTCTTTGCAGACCGAAGTCCTTCTGAAGCGCGCGCTTGCAGAGTTTTTTCCCGTTTTGATTGGTCGCGGTGTAGGTGCGCGCGATCTTCGGGTCTTGCGGTGTCCAGACGTCGTAGTCGACACCGTTGAGGATTCCCGAAAGGTCGTTCGCGCGCTCGGTCAACACGCCGTCGAGTCCCCAGCCGAATTCGGGCGTCTGGATTTCTTTCGCGTAGGTCGGGCTGACCGTCGTGATTTTGTCCGAATAGACGAGGCCGGCTTTCATGAACGAAAAGCTCCCGTAGAATTCGAGTCCCGAAGACGTCAGGAATTGGGCTGTGAGGCCGAGTTCGCCGTAGCATTCCATCGGGAAGATGCCGCGAAACGCGAGGTTGTGCACCGTGAAGACCGTCGGCGTCTTCAGCGAGGGGTTCTGCCGGATGTACGCCGCCGTGAGCCCGGCGTGCCAGTCGTGCGCGTGCACGATGTCCGGCTGCCAATCCGGGTCCAGTTCGCCGAAGGCGATGTGCGCCGCCGCCCATCCGAGCAGGCCGAAGCGGCGGTGGTTGTCTTTCCAGTCGTGGCGGTCGGGGCCGACGTAGGGGTTGCCTTCTCTGTCGTACAGGAAGGGCGCGTCGATGACGTAGGCGGTCAATTCGGTATCGGGGAGGCGGCCGGCGAGGAGTTGCACCGACGCCGCGCCGAAAACGGGGCCGATTTGCGCGATCGGCGCGAGTTCGGCAATGCCCGCGAGGATCCCCCGGAATCCCGGAAGAAGGACGCGCGCGTCGCTGCCGCGCTTCGCTTGCGCGTTCGGCAGAGCCGCGACGATGTCGGCGAGTCCGCCGGTTTTGACCAGCGGATAGATTTCCGCCGCGACGTGGAGTATATGCATACGGTCAGGATATAAGGCGGTTGATCATCGCCTGCGTTACCAGGACGATCCCGTTGGGTGTGCGGCGGAAACGACGCGCGTCTTCGCGTTCATCCTCTCCGATGACCATTCCGGGCGGGATGCGGACACCGTGGTCGACGACCGCGTGCCCGACGCGCGCGCCGCCTCCGATCTGGACTTCGGGGAGGAGAACCGACCAATCGACCTTCGCGTACGAGTGGACGCGGCACGAGGAGAACAGGACCGAGCGGTTCGTCTCGCCCGAGATGATACATCCGCTGGCGATCGTCGATTCGGTCGAGTTCCCCCGCCGCCCGGGCTGGTTGTGGACGAATTTTGCCGGCGGCAACTGCGGTCGGTAAGTCCATATCGGCCAGGTTCGGTCGTAGATGTTGAGCGCCGGGTCGGTCGCCGTCAGGTCGATGTTCGCTTCCCAGTAGGCGTCGACGGTCCCGACGTCGCGCCAGTAGTGTTCCTTGTCCCCTTCTTCGGGCGCGTGTACGCAACTCCGCTCGAAGAAATGCGCGTACGCGACGCCGTTTTTCACCGCGTTCGGGATGATGTTTTTTCCGAAGTCGTGGTTCGACGATTCGTCGGCGATATCGCGCTCGAGTTCGTCGTAGAGGTAGTGCGCGTTGAAGATGTAGATTCCCATGCTGCACAGCGAGTGTTCGGGTTTTCCGGGAACGCACGACGGTTCTTCGGGTTTTTCGACGAAATCGACGATTTTGTTCGATGCGTCGATGGTCATGACGCCGAAGGCGCACGCGCTGCTGCGCGGGACCTCGATGCACGCGACGGTGCATTCGCATTTGCTTTCCACGTGGTCGACGAGCATCGCGGCGTAGTCCATCTTGTAGACGTGGTCGCCCGCGAGAACGACGATATATTCCGGCCGAGGCTGGTAGTACTGAATGATGTCGAAATTCTGATAGACGGCGTCGGCCGTTCCCCGGTACCAGGATTCCTCGTCGACGCGCTGCTGCGCGGGCAAAAGGTCGATGAATTCATGGATCTCGCCGCGCAGGAAGGACCACGCGCGCTGGAGGTGACGCAGGAGGCTGTGCGACTTGTACTGCGTCACGACGCCGATCCGGCGGATGTTCGAGTTGATGCAGTTCGACAACGCAAAATCGATGATGCGGAAATTCCCGCCGAAATAGACCGCCGGTTTGGCGCGACGGTCGGTCAGTTCGTTGAGGCGTTTCCCGCGTCCGCCCGCGAGCACCAGCGCGACGGCGTATCCGGGCAGTTGAAAAGCGCGTTTTTCAGGCATGGCATCGATCCTTTAACGTCCAACTTCTTTTTTCGGACATCTCGGCGGCTGCGCTCCGGCACCAAGAAGGCCGGCGGCGTGCCTGCTTCTCATCACGTCGTCTCCTAACTCACCACGTCGGGCGCGGTCTTTCCGGTCATCTCTTCGATATGCGCCGTATCTTCGGCGATCCGCGCCAGAAGCGCGAGCGCGTCTTTCACGGCAAATGTGTGGTCTTTCGCTTCCGTCACGCGGCGTTCGAGATAGACGCGCAGGGTCGCGCCTTCGGTCCCCGTGCCCGAAAGACGGAAGACGGCGCGTGAAGCGTTTTGAAAGAGAATTCGCACGCCCTGGTGTTCGCTGCGCGAGCCGTCGATGGGGTCGAGGTAGGCGAAATCGTCGGCGGCCTCGACGCGCATTCCTTCGAGGGTCTTGCCCGACAGCGAGCGAATTTCGTCGCGCAGACGCGCCATCAGCGCTTCGGCTTTTTCAGTGGCGACGCGCTCATAATCGTGGCGCGCGTAGTAGTGGCGGCCAAAGCGCCGCCAGTGGTCGCGGACGACGCCTTCGACCGTCTCCCCGCGCGCCGCGAGGATGTTCAGCCAAAAAAGAACGGCCCAGAGTCCGTCCTTTTCGCGCACGTGGTTCGACCCCGTCCCGGCGCTTTCCTCGCCGCAGATCGACACCTTGCCCGCGTCGAGCAGATTTCCGAAGAACTTCCACCCCGTCGGCGTTTCGAAGCACGGGACGCCGAGCTTTTCGGCGACGGCGTCGACGGCGCGGCTCGTCGGCATCGAGCGCGCGACGCCGGAAATCCCGTCGGCGAACGCCGGAATCCGTGCGTGGTTCGCCACGATGACGGCGAGGCTGTCGCTCGGCCCGACGACGAAACCCGGCCCGACGATCATGTTGCGGTCGCCGTCGCCGTCGGACGCCGCGCCGAAAGAGAGGGCGTTGCGCGGGTCGGAGACCTTCGCGACGAGGTCGGCGGCATGGACCGGGTTCGGGTCGGGGTGGCCTCCGCCGAAGTCGGGAAGCGGGATCGCGTGTACGACGGTTCCCTCGGGCGCGCCGAGCCTGCCTTCGAAGATCGCCTTGGCGTAGGGTCCCGTCACCGCGTGGAGCGCGTCGAAACGCATCCGGAAACCCGGCGACCTCAACAAGGATGCGATTTTTCCAAAGTCGAAAAGCGACTCCATGAGTTCGGCGTAATCGGCGATCGGGTCGAAAACGCGGACGCGCGTTTCGCCGAGCCGGATTTCGCCGATCCGGGAGAGGTCGACTTCGTCGGCTTCGATCGTCCGGTACGCTGAAATTTCGAGCGTCCGGCGGTAGACTTCCTCGGTGAATGCCTCGCTCGCCGGCCCCCCGTTCCGGGCGTTGTACTTGATTCCGAAATCGGCCCTCGGGCCGCCGGGGTTGTGGCTCGCCGAGAGGACGATCCCGCCCGACACGCCGTATTTGCGGATCACGGCGCTCGCCGCCGGCGTCGACAGGATTCCGTTTTGCCCGACCATCACGCGCGCGTAACCCGCCGCCGCCGCCATGCGCAGGATCGTCTGGATCGCTGTGTCGTTGAAGTAACGGCCGTCGCCGCCCAAGAGCAAGGTTTCTCCGGCACGGTCGCCCAAGGTGTCGAAAATCGACTGGACGAAGTTTTCCAGATAGCCCGGACGCGAAAACTCACCGACCTTCTTGCGCAGGCCGGACGTTCCCGGTTTTTGCCCGGGAAAAGGCGTCGTCGCTACCGTCAGTACCTTCATCGCGCCCTCGCTCAAAAGAGATAATCTCTGGAAAACGTGAGCAGTTCCCGCGTCGAAGCGTCGAGACCCTGCGCGCGTTCGGGTTCGCGGACCGCCGGAAGAATTCGGCTCGCGAGCGATTTCCCGAGTTCGACGCCCCACTGGTCGAAGGGATTGACGCCCCACAGCACCCCCTGGACGAAGGTCTTGTGCTCGTAGAGCGCGACGAGCGCGCCGAGGTTTTCGGGGGTGATCGCCGAGAGAAGCAAGGTCGTCGACGGCTGGTTGCCCGCGAAAGTCCGGTGCGGTAGCAGTTCTTCGATTCTCGCCGGGTCGAGTTTCGATTTTTCCATGTCGTCGCGCGCCTCGTCCTCGGTACGCCCGAAAGCGAGCGCGGCACTCTGCGCGAAGCAGTTGGAAAGCAAGGCTTCGTGGTGGTTCGGCAGTGGGTAGTCCGAACGCGCCGCCGCGATGAAATCGCAGGGGACGAGACGCCCTCCCTGGTGCAGAAGCTGAAAGAAAGCGTGCTGACCGTTATTGCCAAGCCCGCCCCAGACGATCGGCGAGGCGGGACACTGAAGCCGTTTGCCGTCGACGCCGACCGACTTCCCGTTGCTTTCCATCTCCAACTGCTGCAAGAAGGGCGGGAAATAGCGGAGCGATTCGTTGTACGGCAATACGGCGCTCGTTTCCG
>JAISDL010000062.1 GCA_031264825.1 Accumulibacter sp.
TGCGAAGCACGGTGGAATCGCTGAGATCCCGCTGCCAGCGCGAGATCGGCAGTTTTTCGGAAAAATGCCGAAGAAGCGCGTTGGCCAAGCCCAGGTTGCCTTCCGAATTTTCGAAATCGATCGGGTTGACCTTGTGCGGCATCGTCGACGATCCGACTTCACCTTCTTTCAGCTTCTGTCTGAAGTAACCGAGCGCGATGTAACCCCACAGGTCGCGATCGAGGTCGATCAGGACGGTATTGATACGCGCAAAGGCGTCGAACAGTTCGGCCATCGCGTCGTGCGGCTCGATCTGGATCGTGTAGGGGTTGAATTCGAGGCCCAGCGACTCGACGAAGCGCCGGGCAAAGCCTTCCCAATCGTAGTCCGGATAGGCCGCCCGGTGGGCGTTGTAGTTGCCGACCGCGCCATTGATCTTGCCGAGCAGGCTCACTTCGCCGATACGCCGGAACGCGCGCGCGAGGCGGTGAACCACGTTGGCCATTTCCTTGCCCAGCGTGGTCGGCGTCGCCGGCTGGCCATGCGTGCGCGCCATCATCGGCAGGGCGGCGTGTTCGTGCGCCAGCGCGCGCAGGCGGGCGATCACTTTGTCCAGCGCGGGCAGCATCGCTTCGTCGCGCGCCGTTTTCAACATCAGCGCGTACGCCAGGTTGTTGATGTCCTCCGAGGTACAGGCGAAGTGGATGAATCCGGAGACGCGCATCACTTCCGGGTTGCCCGCCAGCTTTTTCCGCGTGATCCAGTATTCGAGCGCCTTGACGTCGTGGTTGGTTTCCTTGGTCTCGATCTCCTTGACTTCGGCCGCCTGTTCCGGGTCGAAATCGGCGACCACCCGGTCCAGCACGGCCACGGTCGCCGGCGAGAAGGCGGGAATCTCGGCGAAATGCGGCTCGGCGGCCAGCGCCTTGAGCCATTCGATCTCCACCTGGAGACGGCGGCGGATCAGGCCGTATTCGGAAAACTGGCCGCGCAGCGCTTCGACCTTGGCGGCGTAGCGGCCGTCGAGCGGAGAGAGGGCGACGAGGGGGGGCAGGGGCATGGTGGTCTTTTGGCCTGTTTGCGGAAAATTCGATTCTACCGTCCGAAAAAATCTTCGCCAAATCCGTGTCCCGATGATGGTATATAATGCCGCCTGCCTTGCAACGGCCATTCATCCATTCAACCATTCTCTTCCGTCCGTAGAAAAACATGAAGCTCATTGGATCGCTGACCAGCCCGTATGTCCGCAAGGTAAGAATCGTACTGGCGGAAAAGAAAATCGAGTGCGGGTTCGAGGTCAATTCGCCGTGGACGCCGGGATCGGACGTCGCCAGCGTCAACCCGCTGGGCAAGATTCCGATTCTCGTGTTCGACGACGATGCCGTGCTTTTCGATTCGCGGGTGATCTGCGAGTATCTCGACAACGCGGCGCCGAACAACAAACTGTTGCCGATGCCGAACCGGGAGCGCACCGAGGTCAAGCGCTGGGAAGCGCTGGCCGATGGCGTGTGCGATGCCGCCGCCCTGGTGTTTCTCGAAAGAAAGCGTCCCGAGACGCAACAAAGTCCCGACTGGATCGTCCGCCAGAAAGACAAGGTCCTGCGGGGGCTGGAATACATGGTTCTCGATCTTGGCGACGCTCCGTGGTGCGTGGGCACGCATTTCACTTTCGCCGACGTCTGTACCGGCTGCGCGCTCGGTTACCTGGACTTTCGTTTTCCGGAAATCGCCTGGCGCACGAAGCACGCCAGGCTTGCGCACTTGTATGACAAACTGATGCAACGCCCGGCGTTCGCGGAGACGGCGCCGAGGGAATGAGCCGGTTCGAATCGTTTCGGCTTGCAAGGATTTGGGTTTATCGGACGAAGTGAAATTCTGGGATTTTTGAGTGGCAGAGAGTCAAACAACGAGGAGTCGGCCACGGGATCGCCCGTGGAACGGCGCCGTGAGTTCAAAAGCCGACGTCGCGGAGAAAGGGGTGGCAAAAGCGTGACGGACGCCTCGGCTCATCGGACCTGTCCGAACTCTCGGGAATTCTGGTGATATGCATGGTAGATGACGAGGAACTTTTATTTGCCGACGAGGATGAGTCCGCAGCTCAGGCGACAAAGCTCAAGGAAGATCATTCCAGGCTTTGGAAGCTGATGATCGTCGACGACGAGCCGGAAGTACATACGATCACCCGTCTGGCTTTGTCCGGTTTCGCCTTCGAAGGGCGCGGCCTGGAATTCCTGAGCGCCTACAGCGGCGCGGAAGCCAAGACGCTCATGGCGGCGCATCCGGACACGGCGATGGTGTTTCTCGACGTGGTCATGGAGAGCGAGGACGCCGGCCTGGACGTGGTGCGCCACATCCGGGACACCCTCGGCAACACCATGACCCGCATCATCCTGCGCACCGGCCAGCCCGGCCAGGCGCCGGAACGGCAGGTGATCCTCGAATACGACATCAACGACTACAAGACCAAGACCGAATTGACCGCGCAGAAGTTGTTCACCTCGGTGGTCGCGGGTCTGCGCGCCTACGCCGACCTGGA
>JAISDL010000154.1 GCA_031264825.1 Accumulibacter sp.
AGAAACCCCTGGACGAGCTTGTGGTCGTCGATCAGCTTTTTGACGCTGAGCAGGTTGTTGTTTTCTTCACTCATGAATCTGCCTTCATCATGAATCAGCTTTCAAAGTGGCGTGCATCGGGCAACCGGGGATTCTAGCACGGCGCCGGAGCGTCAAGCCTCCCGAAAAGAGCCGGCGGGCTTCTTTATTTTGACAACGGCGTGCGTCCAAGATTCAGGAAATCAGGGAATCAGGGGATACGCGCCAGCGGCATCCGCGCCAGGACGACGACGCTCTTCCGGCGAAGGTCCTGCGCGTCCCGGTGGTGTTCGTAATACCGGGGGCGCGGAACCATCGCGGCGAGGCAGGCCGCCTGAGCCGGGGAGAGGCGCGCCGCGCTCACGCCGAAGTAGTGGCGCGCGGCCGCCTCGGCACCGAAGACGCCGTCGCCCCATTCGATGACGTTGATATAAACCTCGAAGATTCGCCGCTTTTCCCACGTCGATTCGATCATCAGCGTGATCAGCGCTTCCTGGAGTTTGCGCAGCGGCGTTTTTTCGGGTGAAAGGAAGAGGTTTTTCGCAAGCTGCTGCGTGATCGTCGAACCGCCCGCGACGACTTTTCCGCGCCGCGCGTTGACTTCGGCGGCGTGGCGTATGCCCTGCCAATCGAAGCCCTTGTGATAGAGGAATTTGCTGTCTTCCGAGGCGATCAGCGCGCGCTTGAGATGAACCGAAACGGCGCTGTACGCGACCCAGTTCTTCTTCAGCGCGCGGGCGGGGTCGACGGCGCGGATTTCGGCGGCGCGCATTTCCATGAAGCGCGTCATGCCCGGGTCGACGCGCCCCCACCAGAGCACCCAGCCGAAAAACCAGAGTTCGTAGACGAGGAAGATTCCGACGACGAGAACGAGCAGGCGCTTGATCCCGGCGACGAGACGGGCGCGCATTCGCTATCGCCGGGTTTCGAGCCTGTCGCCGCTCGTGAAGCTCCAGTTGCGGGTGATGACGAGGACTTCGAATTCTTTCAGCATGGCGGGGGTGAAGGGCGGATAGGGGCCGGCCATCGTCACGATGCGGCGCGCCGCGTCGTCGAGCACTTTGTGCCCCGACGAACGGTTGATCTCGATGGAGTCGATGTTGCCGTCTTTCGCAATGCTGACGGTGAGCATCAGGCTTCCGTAAAGCCGGCCTTTGGCGGCCGAGGGATAATTGAGCGTACCGACGCGCTCGACCTTCATCCGCCAGTCTTCGACGTACTGGGCTTCGACGATTCCGATCGTCCTCACGCCGACGAAGCGCTTGCGCGGGCGGCTGTTGTAAGCCTGGTATTCGCGCGAGATCTCCCCCTGAAGCCTCGCCATCGCGAGCGCGCCGTCGGCAAGGTCGACGCCGCTCGGCGTTCCGGAATCCGTCCCGTCGCCGTCGCCGCTCCCGGTACCCGTGCCGGTACCGGTCTGTCGGCTCAGCCTTTTCCGGTCGCCGCGGTCGCTTCGGCCGTTCTCGGAAAGCATGACCTGCCGCCGCGGCGCTTCGCCGCCGCCGCCCCGGCGTTGCGCGGTCTGCCCCGTGCCGTTGCCGTCCTGCTCGTGCTCCGAGTAGGGGAAGGGGGTCGACGCGCGCACGCCGTCGCGGTCCGAATTTCCGCCGCCGTCGAGGTCGTTCTGCGCGTACGCCTGCGGGTCGCTCGGGCGCGTCGCCGACTTGCTGTTGACGAGAATGATGTCGAGCGCCTTGCTCCCGAAGGATCGCGTGGCTTCGGGATACTGGAAGTGCACCGAGAGCACCAGGACGTGCAAAAGGAAGGAAATCCCCAGACCGATGAGGAGATGACGGTCTTCCTGACGCATCGCGCCGGGGGTAAAATCTGCAAGGCTCAGAGTATTCACTAATCCACTCCTTCCGCTTCCTCCGAAACGTCGTCGACCGCGTCGTCGATTTCGTCCATTTCGTCCCTACCTTCGTCGGCTTCGCCGATCGTGTCGATATAACGACAATCGAGTTGCAGCGTCAACAGATCCAGCGACTCGACGCCCAAGCGGACGCGCGTACCGGGTTTCAAGTCGGGCATGGACGCGACGCGCAGGACGATCGGCAAGGTATCAAGTCTAACAAGATTTTCGCGCCGAAGCGCCGTCGCTTCAAGCGTTTTCAGCTTTTCCTGCACGATCCGGCGCAGGCACCAGTAGCGCTCCATCCGCCGCTGGAAGTCGATATACGCGTTATACGTCACTTCAAAGTCGCGCAGGGCCGCGAAAAGCTCTTCGGAACGCGCGGAAAAACGCGGCGATGCGCCGGAAAGGCAAGCGATCAACTGCCATTGGTTGACGAGGTCGACGTAGCGCCGCAACGGCGACGACGCCCACGCGTAGCATTTGACGCCGAGGCCTTCGTGCGGAAGCGGCGAAGTCGTCATGCGCGCTTTCCCGTTCATCTGCGCACGGTAGATCGCCGGGACACGCTTCTCGGCCAAAAGAGCGCCCCAGGCGCCGTTGGCGGCGATCATGAGTTCGGAGACGAGCGTATCGGTCGGTGTCCCGCGCTTGCGCGGCACGATGCGGATCCGGCACTCTTCGGGCGCGTTCGGGTCGCCTTCGAGCGAAAAATTGTAATCGTGGCGCCCCTGCGCGGCGGAAGGCTTGCCGCGCCGCGCCTCGCACGCGCGGGCGAACTTCCAGAGCGTCAGCAATTCGTCACGAAAAGGAAAGTCGGAAAGCCCGTCGGCGATCGTCTTTTCGTTGAAAACGGGGTCGAGTTCCTGGAGGCGCAGGTTCGCGGCGACGGCGACGCGCTCGACGACCGAATCGGTCGCCGTGACTTCGAAGTCCGGTGAGACCGTCAGATAGAGCGAGAGCGCCGGACACTCACTGGGCGCGTTCAGCGAAAATTCGCCGATGAGCGCTTCGGGAAGCATCGTGATCTTGCTCCCCGGCATATAGACCGTCGAAAGCCGCCGCCGCGCCGCAAGACCGACGGGAGAATCGGGGGAAAACGCGAGCGCGGGCGCGGCGATGTGGACGCCGATCCGCCAGCCGCCGCCGGGGAGCGGATGAACAGAGCACGCGTCGTCGATTTCGGTCGTCTCGGCGTCGTCGATCGAAAAAGCACGCACACTCGCGCGCGGCAGGTCGAGTTCGGGCGCGGAATATTCGACCCCCTCAAAGCCCGTCCCTTCCGGGAAACACGCGCGCAGAAAGCAGCGCAAATGGTAAGCGTACGGCGACGGGATCGCGCCGCATTTCTGGAGCAAATGCAGCGGCGTCAGCCTCGTCGCCGCGCACGCCGCGTTGAGCGCCTTCGTCTCGGGACGGTTTCCGTCAGGTGCATAAAGGAGCGTCTCGACGTACGGAACAAATTCTTCGGGGAGACGAAAATCCTGGAGTTCGCGGCTCATCCGCTCGATCGCAAGCGCCTGTTGGCGCTTTTTCTCGATCCCCGCGAGCGCCGCCGTCAAGATTTCGGGCGGCGCGCGGCGGAAGCGTCCCCGACCCTTGCGGTGAAAATAGACCGGCGCGGCGTGCAGCGCCAGAAGAACCGCCGCCGCTTCGGCGGGCGTTGCCTTTCGCCCCGAATCGCCGAAATACGCGTCGGCGAAATCGACGAAGGAAAACTCGGCGTCGTCGGCGCACTCCCACAAAAAGGAAACCTGCATTTCTCCCGCCAACGCCTCGGCTTTGGCAAGCAATTCCTCCGGCAGCGGCGCGTCGAAGCGCAGAACGACGTTCGCCGCCTTGATCTTGGCGCGTTTCCCGGACTGCGTCTCGACTTGCAGCGACGTGACGTTGTCGGAAAAAACGCTCGCGGCCTTGAACGCGCCGGCGTCTTCAAACAGAACGTGCATCTTGGAAGGAAAACCCGCAAAAATCGAAAACGACCGGGAGCATTTCGGGAAAGCGCGTGAAGCTGTGGTCGCCGCCCTCGAAAACGTATTGCCGCGCGCCCGCGTAGCGGAAAACGGCTTCGCGGTAATCGAGCACTTCGTCGCCCGTCTCGACGAGTACGAGGTAACGTTCGGGCGTGATCGCGGAGGTCTCCATCGCTTCGAGCGCGGCGACGTGTTCGCGCGTCAGTTCAAAAGCCTCGCCCGTCTGCAAATTGTTCTGTACGCCAATGAAGCTTTCGAGCGGCTTTTTCGCCGTGACGACCGGGTTGACGAGCACCGCGCGGATCGCGTGCCGCTCGGCGAGAATCGTCGCGTAAAACGCGCCGAGCGAACTGCCGACGAGCGTCGGCGAAGCCCCGGAATCCACGCATTCGCGGAGCGCGCGCTCGGCGGAGGCGAGTGCTTCGGTCGGGGAAAAGGAAAGCGCGGGACAGAAAAAACGCGCGGACAGCTCGCGGGAGGCCATCGCGTTGGTGAGCAACGACGCCTTCCACGCCTTCGGCGAAGAACTGAATCCGTGCAGGTAGACGACCGCGGGCTTCATACCGACCACGCGACGAAACCGGCGCGCCACGACGCGAGGACGACGACGCCGAAGGCGATGCGGTACCAGGCGAAGGGCGTGAAATCGTGGCTCGAAACGAAGCGCAACAACCAGCGTACGCACAGGAAGGCCGAGACGAAAGCGGCGAGGAAACCGACCGAAAAAAGCCCGAAGTCGTCGAAGGAAAGCAGGGCACGCTCTTTGTAGAGCGAATAAAACGTCGCAGCAAAGAGCGTCGGGATCGCGAGAAAAAACGAGAACTCGGTCGCCGCCTTGCGCGAGAGTCCGAAAAACAGGCCGCCGATGATCGTCGCGCCCGACCGCGACGTTCCCGGAATCAGCGCCGCCATTTGCGCGAGGCCGACCTTCAGCGCGTCGAGCGGCGTCATCTCGTCGACTTCGCGCACGCGAACGACGTGGCGGCGGCGCTCGGCCCACAAGATGAAAAACGCGCCGATGATGAAGGCGAAAGCGACGGGCAAGGGGCTGAACAAGTGGCGCTCGATCGCCTTTTTGAACAAAAGGCCGACGACGGCGAGCGGGACGAAAGCGATCGAGACGTTCAGCGCGAAGCGATTCGCCTGCGGTACGCGCCCCAGCCCGCGAACGACGCTCATCACGCGCGCGCGGTACTCCCAGCAGACCGCCAGGATCGCGCCCGACTGGATGACGATCTCGAAAAGGCGGCCGCGCGCGTCGTTGAAGTCGAGCAGCGCGCCCGCGAGGATCAGATGCCCCGTCGACGAAACCGGCAGAAACTCGGTCAGACCTTCGACAACACCGAGAAGAAACGCCTTGATGAAAATCAGGATACCCACGCGAACCGTCCGAAAAAAGTGGCTTATTCTAACTGATTCCTTCCTGAAATCAGGAATCAGGTATCAGGTATCAGATGACAGGAATCAGATCGGTTAGCGGCGGCTTCGCCGCCGGGGAAAAACAACAAAACACCGATCGGTTTTCATCTGATTCCTGATCCCTGACATCTGATACCTGAGGTCGAAGACCGTTCTGTCCTCTGTCTTCTGTCCTCTGTCCTCTGAACTGGACAAAATTTGCCTTCCGGCGGCATGGCTGTTAGCATTCGGCAAAAAAGTGAAAAGCGGGCGGACGGCCGTCTCAAACGGATCGTCTTCCGGTCATCAACCGCCATCGCAGACGTCTCGTTGCCGGAAACTTCATTCCCACGCGGCGTTCCAAAGATGGCTTTTTCGGGAGCAATATCCATGAGCGAAGGTGAAACGCAAAAAGTCAAAATCAGCGTCGCCAACCCGACGGCCCTTGGGCTTTTCGGCCTCGGCATCGTGACGTTCGTCGCGTCATCGCAAAAACTGGGAATCACAACGGGCTTGTCTTTCGTGATCGTCTACGCGATCTTTCTGGGCGCGACCGCGCAGGTCCTCGCGTGCATCTTCGATTTCCTCCATGAAAACATCTGGGGCGGAACCGTTTTCGGCGCGTACGCCTTCTTCTGGTACGCGCTCGGCGGCGCGTGGCTGATGAAGATGGGCGTTTTCGGTCCGGAACTCGCGGCGGCGTGCGACACGCGCCAGCTCGGTTTCGCCTTTCTGGGCTATTTGATCTTCTCGGTGATGATGACGATCGGCGCGATGGAAGTCAATCGGCTGATCTTCATCGCGATGTGCGCGATCGACACCCTGCTGTTCGCGCTGACGCTGAACTCGTTCGACATCGCGCCGCACGCGACACACATGCTCGGCGCGTACGCCGAGCTGGCGACGGCGCTGCTTTCCTTCTACGGCGCGTCGGCGGTCGTTCTGAACACCTTCTTCGGAAAGCCCTTCCTGCCGCTCGGCAAACCCTTCGGCATCTTCAAGTAAGCCGAGGCGTTTTTGGGCCGAAAACCGGGGCTGCGGCCCCGGTTTTCAGGTATCAGGAGACAGGAGACAGAGAAATATGCGGCGCAAAGCGCCGGAGAGAATCAACAAAACCCCGATCGGTTTTCATCTGATCCCTGATCCCTGACATCTGATCCCTGATCCCTGATCCCTGATTCTTTCTTCGATCGCGTCGAGCGCGGCGCAAACGAGCGCGTCGGCACGTTCCGGGGTGTCGGCTTCGGCATAGACGCGGAATTCGGGGGCGTTGCCCGAAGGGCGCAAGTGGACGATTTCGCCATTTTCAAAGCCGATTCGCAGGCCGTCGGTCTCGTCCCGCGAAAGCGGGCGGCTGCCGACAGTTCCGAAGAGTGCTCCGATTGCATCCAGGGGCCGACTCCCCACGCCGAGAGACGCAAGAAACGCCGCGCTTTTTTCGACCGGGCATTCGGTGAGCCGCCCGCTCGCGGTAAAGCGGTGGGGAAACGCTTCGAGAAGTTTCGAAATCCCTTTGCCCGAAACCTGGGCCGCCGCGAG
>JAISDL010000009.1 GCA_031264825.1 Accumulibacter sp.
GCTTGGCCGCGCCCCAAGTCGACGCGGACGGTGATTTCCGCCGATTTCATGATGCGCGCGCCGTCTTCCTCGCGGTACGCGACCGCGCGCCCTCCTTTTTCGGCGACGAGGACTTCGTCGCTCCCCGCCGCGAGCCAGACGCGGACTTTATCGACGTCGAGGTCGCGTATTCCCGCGTAGCCGATCGCCGCGAGTATCCGTCCGAGGTTCGGGTCTGAGGCGAAGAAAGCCGTCTTGACGAGCGGCGAATGCCCGATCGCGTAGCCGACGCGGCGACACTCGTCGCGGTCTTTCCCGCCTTCGACGGCGAGCGTAATGAATTTCGTCGCGCCCTCGGCGTCGCGGACGATCGCCTGCGCCAATTCGGCGGCGACGGCGACGATCGCGCCACGCAGCGCGGCGTAGCCCTCCGCGCCTTCGTCGGCGAGCGCGACGCCCGATTTCCCGGTCGCGATCAGTACGAAAGAATCGTTCGTCGACGTGTCGCCGTCGACGGTGATCGTATTGAACGATTCGTCAGCGGCCTCATGCACGAGCTTTTGCAACAGGGGCGCGGGAATCGCGGCGTCGGTTGCGACAAAGCCAAGCATCGTCGCCATATCGGGGTGGATCATCCCCGCGCCCTTGGCGATCCCGGTAATCACCACGCTCTTGCCGCAGACTTCTATCCGGCGCGAAGCGGCCTTGGCGACCGTATCGGTCGTCATGATCGCGTGCGCCGCCGCGTGCCAGTTCTCCGCGCGCATATCCTCCACACAGCGCGGGAGCGCGGCGACGAGGCGGTCGACCGGGAGCGGTTCGAGAATGACACCGGTCGAAAAGGGCAGTACCTGGTCTCTGGCAACGCCGAGCAATCCGGCAACCGCGTCGCAGGTGGAAAGCGCCGCGGAAAGCCCCGCCTCGCCCGTTCCGGCGTTCGCGTTTCCGGTATTGATCACGAGCGCGCGGATTTCCCGGCCGTTCTCCAGATGTTCCCGGCACACATGCACGGGCGCTGCGCAAAACCGGTTTTGCGTGAAGACCCCCGCGACGACGCTCCCCGCGTCGAGCGTCATAAGCGTCAAGTCTTTATGGTCAGGCTTACGGATCGCGGCTTCGGCCGTCCCCAAGCGGACTCCGTCGACCGGGAAAAGCGAGGCCGGAGACGGCGTGGCGTAGTTTACAGGCATGAGACCCTCGATCGGACAAAAACGATTCGGCGCGCCGCGTCAGGAAAGTCTTCCGTGACACTGCTTATATTTCTTGCCCGACCCGCAGGGGCAAGGGTCGTTCCGCCCGACTTTCGGGCCGGCGCGCATCGGCTGACTTTTCGCGGGCGCCGCGTCGTCACCGAGCGCCTCCTCAAAGTCGGCGTGGTGGTATTGGACGTTCTGAACGTTCGCGCGCGGCGGCGCTTCCTCGGCGTCTTCGGAAGAGCGCACCTGGACCGTCATCAGAAGGCGCGTCACGTCGAAACGAATGCTGTCGAGCAAGCCCTCGAACAATTCAAACGCCTCGCGCTTGTACTCCTGCTTCGGGTTCTTTTGCGCGTAGCCGCGCAGGTGGATGCCCTGCCTCAGGTAATCGAGCGACGCCAGGTGTTCGCGCCACCGCGTATCGAGGTTCTGGAGCATGACGTCGCGCTCGAATTTCCGGAAGACGTCGGGGCCTGCGCGCTCGACCTTCGCACGGTATTCCGCATCGGCGCGCTCGGAAATCCGATTGAAGATATCTTCGTCGGTCAGCGACGGTTCGCTCTCGTACCACTCGACGACCGGCGCGCGAAGCTGCAAATCGGACACAAGCGCCATTTCAAGCGCCGGGAGTTCCCATTGTTCCTCAAGGCTGTCCGCCGGGATGTAACGTCGGAGAATATCGTTCAGGACGCGGCTGCGCATCACCGTGATCGTCTCGGAAATCTCGTCCGCCTCAAGTAGTTCGTTCCGCTGCGCGTAGATGACCTTGCGCTGGTCGTTGGCGACGTCGTCGTATTCCAGAAGCTGCTTCCGGATATCGAAATTATGCCCCTCGACCTTTCTCTGCGCCGACTCCAGCGAACGTGAAACCAGCGGATGCTCGATCGCCTCGCCTTCGGGCATCTTCAGCCGTTCCATGATCGATTTCAGACGGTCGCCGGCAAAAATGCGGAGCAAGGGGTCGTCGAGCGCGAGATAAAAACGCGACGACCCGGGGTCGCCCTGGCGGCCTGAACGCCCGCGAAGCTGGTTGTCGATCCGCCGCGACTCGTGGCGCTCGGACCCGATGATATGCAGGCCGCCCGCCGCGACGACCTTTTCGTGGAGTTTTTGCCATTCGGCGCGCAGGACGGCAATACGCGATTCCTTCTCCGCGGCGTCAAGGGACTCGTCGTCCTGGATCGTCGTGATCCGCTTCTCGATGCTCCCGCCGAGGACGATGTCGGTGCCGCGCCCCGCCATATTCGTCGCGATCGTGATCATTCCCGGCATCCCGGCCTGCATCACGATTTCGGCTTCCTTGGCGTGCTGCTTTGCGTTCAGTACCTGATGCGGGAGCTTTTCGCGGTCGAGCAGCCTGGAAAGAAGCTCGGAATTTTCGATCGATGTCGTCCCGACGAGAACCGGCTGCCCACGCGCGCGGCAGTCCCTGATGTCGCCAAGGATCGCGTTGTATTTCTCCTTGGCCGTGCGGAAGACCTGGTCGTTGTGGTCGGTCCGAATCATCGGCAGATGCGTTGGAATCACGACGGTTTCCAGACTGTAGATTTGCTGGAATTCGTAGGCCTCGGTATCGGCCGTACCCGTCATCCCCGCCAGCTTGCCGTACATACGGAAATAGTTCTGGAAAGTGATCGACGCGAGCGTCTGGTTTTCGTTCTGAATCGAAACGCCTTCCTTGGCCTCGACGGCCTGATGAAGACCGTCGGACCACCGCCGCCCGATCATCTGACGGCCCGTGAACTCATCGACGATGACGACCTCGCCGTCCTGGACGACGTATTGCTGGTCCTTGAGAAACAGGCTGTGCGCCTTCAACGCGGCGTACAAATGGTGGATCAGCAGGATATTCGACGCATCGTAAAGGCTGGCGCCCTCTGGAAAGATCCCAAGGCGCGCGAGGATTTCCTCGGCGCGCTCGTAGCCCGTCTCGGTCAGAAGGACCTGATGATTCTTCTCATCGACCCAATAGTCGCCCGGCCCCTCTTCTTCCTTGCAGCGGTCAAGCATCGGCGCGACCTGGTTCATCCGCACGTAGAGGTCGGTATGGTCTTCCGCCTGACCGGAAATGATCAGCGGCGTACGCGCCTCGTCGATCAGGATCGAATCGACCTCGTCGACGATGCCGAAACTCAGCTTGCGCTGAAAACGCTGCGAAACGTCGTAGACCATGTTGTCGCGCAGGTAATCGAAGCCGAACTCGTTGTTCGTCCCGTAGGTAATGTCCGCAGCATACGCCGCCTGTTTGGTGCCGTACTCCATCTGCGGCAGGATGACTCCGACGGAAAGGCCGAGGAAGCGATGCAAGCGTCCCATCCACTCGGCGTCGCGGCTCGCCAGGTAATCGTTGACGGTGACGATGTGCACCCCTTCGCCGTTGAGCGCGTTCAGGTAGGCCGGCAGCGTCGCGACGAGCGTTTTGCCTTCACCGGTACGCATTTCAGCGATTTTTCCGTCGTGCAGAACCATCCCGCCGATCAACTGAACGTCGAAATGCCGCATACCGAGGACGCGTTTACCCGCCTCGCGGACGACGGCGAACGCCTCGGGCAGGAGGGCGTCGAGCGTTTCGCCCTTGCCCAGCCGTTCCCGGAATTCCACCGTTTTGCCGCGCAGGGCTTCGTCGGAAAGCGCGGCGACACCGGCTTCCAGCGCGTTGATCCGCTTGACGACCGTGGAATAGCGTTTAATCAGCCTGTCATTGCGGCTGCCGAAAATCTTTCTGAGGAGACCGGAGATCATTCTGGGAATCGTCAAGACGTGAAAGGGACGATTCTATCACGTCCGGCATACCGAAGGATTTCATTCGTCGAGGGAGGAGGTACTCACGCACCGGCGCCTGAAAAATGGCACACGCCGCCGGAAAACTTGCAGGAAAAAGCTCACGCGCAGATTCGGCGCGCGCCGGCGAAAAAGCACGGCGCGAATTTAGCCGGCAGGCGTCTTCTCCGGTGAGGCGGCCGGAGCGCGCCCCTCGGACACGATCGCGTCCGCGTCTTTCTCCCGCATCTGAAGAAAACGCGCCGGGTTCTGCGCGACGCCCTTGAAACGTACTTCAAAATGGAGGTGCGGCCCCGTCGTCCGCCCCGTGTTCCCGCTGAAACCGATCGCCTGCTTGCGCTTGACGATCTGCCCCGGCTTGACTTCGAGTTTGGACATATGCGCGTAGCGCGACGAAAAATCGTTCCCGTGGTCGATTTCGACCATATTCCCGTATTGGCGATGGAAGGACGCGAAAGTCACGACGCCGCCGGCGGCGGCGACGATCGGCGTCCCGACCTCGGCGGCGAAGTCGACACCCTCGTGCATCGCGATCGCGCCGTTGATCGGGTCGACGCGCACCCCGAACTTCGATCCGGGACGCGCGTTGATCGGCGGAATCGTCGGCAAAAGGCTCGTCTGGATCCTCCGTTCGATGAGTTGCGATTCGAGCACCGTGAGATTGTCGCTTTGCAGGGCGATCGCGTCCGACAGGCGGTCGATGTCGCGTTGCAAATTCGCCAGAAACTTCTGCGACGAGACGCGAACGAGCGGGCCGCCCTGCGCGGCGTCCTTCGCCTCGGCGCCCGCGTCGCTCTTCGAGTCTATCTCGGGAGGAACCTTCGTATCGTTTTTCAGGAAAGGAACACCCGAAGTTTTCGAAATACGCTCGCCGAGGAGGTCGAGGCGTACCAACTGCGCCTGCATCTCGCCCAGGCGGACGGCCATCGACTTGATGTTGTCTCGCGTATAGTCCTCGATTTCGCGGTCACGAATCTCCTGCGCGCTCGCAACCATCTGCTGGACGAAAGGCAGCTTGAAATAGACGCTGAGCCACGAGAAAAAAAACGACATCGCGACGGAAAGCGTGACGAAACCCACGACGAAAGTACAAACCTGCCATGGTAAAATGGAAATCTTCCTGGTCGCCGCCGCTCGGCTCGGCACAAAAATGATATGCACGTACTCCCCTCCAAAACACTTGCAAAGCCCGACCCTCTGGCGAACTACCTGGAAATCGGCGACGCCGGAAAAATAATCGCGCACGCAAAGCGCCTGGCAATCCTGTCGCGCATCTACCAGACGATCGTCCCCGCCCAACTCGGACTGATCAGCCAACTGGTCAACTACAAGTCGGAAAAGGTCATCCTGCACACATCGAGCCACGCCGCCGCGTCCAAACTACGTCAGTTGGCACCAACGCTCGCCGACGGCTTTTCCCGACGCGGCTATCAGTGTAACGACATTCAAATTAAAGTGCAACCCATTGAAACAAAAAAAGATTCACCCGTCCCCGCGCGAGAACCCTTAAGCCTTGAAACGGTAAAAGCGATCGAAGAACTCAGGAACGCCCTGCCCGAATCCGCGCTGCGCGCAGCTTTGGGCCAACTCGTTTCGCACGCCAGGGATCAGGAGTCAGGAGACAGGAAACGGGAGACAGAGAAGTTAGCGGCGGCTTCGCCGCCGGAGAAAAATCTACGAGGCGGGCAAGATGCCCACACTCCCAGAGTATATAGGTTGGGGTGAGCGAAGCGATGCCCAACGTTCCCCAGCGTGCATAGGTTGGGGTGAGCGCAGCGATGCCCAACACCTCGCTTGCGCGAAGCGCAAGCCATTTCAGGGATCAGGAATCAGATCAGTCAGCGGCGGCGTTGCCGCCGGAGTGACGAAACCCCACGCGGAATACCATCCCACCGTTATTCTTGCGGCTGCGGAATGGTTGGGGTTCGCTGCGCTCACCACCAACCTATACCGCCGATGGGCACGGCACGCCGTGCCTCACCAAAAACCCGCGAATACGGTAATCCAACCAACTTTCCCCCTGACAAGGGGGAAATGAAGGGGGTTTATGGCAATTCTGCAAGCATCGGCGAATTTCCACATCTTCCAAACCCCTCCACTCCTCCCCTTGTCAGGGGAGGAACCACGGCGTCATGCGTCCGCGCGTCGGCGTCGAACGGTGCGCGCCCTTGTAGGGGCACGGCGTGCCGTGCCTATCGGGTATCAGGAATCAGGAGACAGGGATCAGATCGGTCAGCGGCGGCGTTGCCGCCGGAGAAAAGCAACAAAACACCGATCGGTTTTCATCTGATCCCTGATACCTGACATCTGTCCTCTGAACTATAGGGTGGCGGTGAGCGCAGCGAACCCCAACGATTCCGCAGGCGCATCAGGAATCAGGAG
>JAISDL010000015.1 GCA_031264825.1 Accumulibacter sp.
CGAGATCGCCGAAAGCGCGATGCGCCGCGTCGGCGCCATGAATTGACGCAGCAATTCGTTCGTCTCTTCGTAGCCGCTGGCGAGACTGCGCCAGTATTCGCCGACGTAGGCGCCGACCAGGGGAATCCCGGAAACCCAGTCCGGCGGCTCCGCCGGCAGACCGGATTCAAAGAAGGGGCGAAGATAGTCGAGGAGCGTTTCGACGGCGTCGGCGAGCGAGGTCGACAGCAAGGCCATCGGGAGGATCAGGACGAAAACCAGGACGATGCAGAGGATCGTCGCCGTGAGGCTGCGGCGGCCGCCGCAGAGCGTCAGCAGACGGTCGCGCAGCGGCGCCGTGGCGACCGAAACGACGATCGCCAACAGCAGCGTTCCGATGAAAGGCGTCAGAACGGCAAAGCATCCGACCAGCAAAAACGAGACGATGACGGTCTGGATGATGTTTTTCTGCATGGAATACATGGTCATTTCATGCTTTGGAAAGTAATTTCAAGGCTTGGCGGATTCCTTCCGCCGTCGGGAGCGACGCGGGAACCGGCTTCATCGCGGCGCGCGCTTCTTTTTCATTGTACCCCAGCGCGATCAGCGCGTTCAGGACGTCGGAACGGCTGTCTTCCCCGGCGGGAAGAGCCGCGTCGACGCCGCCGATCTTGTCCTTGAGTTCGAGCAGAAGCCGCTCGGCGGTTTTTTTTCCGATTCCGGGTACCCTGACGAGCGGCGCGATGTCCTGACGCGCGACGGCGAGCGCCAGGTCTTTGACCGACATCCCGGAAAGCACCGCCAGCGCCGTGCGCGCGCCGATCCCGGAAACCTTGAGAAGTTGCCGGAAGGTCTCCCTTTCCTGTGCAGTGGCAAAGCCGTAGAGAAAATGCCCGTCGTCGCGCACGGCAAAGTGCGTCAGGAGCGTGAGCTTTTCGTTGGTCGCGGGCAGGTTGTAAAAAGTGCTCATCGGCACGTCGATTTCGTAACCGACGCCGTGCACGTCGACGACGACCTGTGGAGGATTTTTTTCCAGCAGGATTCCCGACAGTCTCCCGATCATCGCGCTTTCGCTCCTTCCTGAATCAAACGCCCGTTCCGCATGCGGAAGCCCTTTATCGCAAACGCGCCGAGTCCGGCGCCCAGACCCTGACCGCCGTGCGCGTGCGCAATCGCGCACGCGAGCGCGTCGGAGGCGTCGGCGCCGGGTGCTTCGGGAAGGGAAAGCAGTCGGCGAATCATGTGCTGTACTTGTGTCTTGTCGGCGTGCCCGTTGCCGACGACGGCTTGCTTGATCTGTAGCGCCGTGTACTCCGAGACTTCGAGTCCCTCGGAAACCAGCGCTGAAATCGCCGCGCCGCGCGCCTGCCCGAGCAGGAGGGTCGATTTGGGATTCACATTGACGAAGACGATTTCGACGACGGCCTGGTCGGGGCGCGTCTGCGCAATCAGTTCGCGCAACCCCGAATGCAAGGTTCCGAGACGCTCGGGAAGAGACGCTTTCGGGTCGGTCGTGATGCGCCCGCTCATGACGTAGCTCAAGTTCTTCCCCGATTTTTCGACGAGGCCGAAGCCCGTCGAACGCAAACCGGGGTCGACGCCGAGAATGCGAATCGGTTTCATGTTCGTGATGTTCACGCAAGCCAGATCCATACGGACGATTTTATAAGTATACCGATTGCTGCCTTGTCTGGCGAACGCGCGCGAGCCAAGTATAATTGCGCCGCAGGGCTTTCACGATTTTGGAGACAAACTCGTACTAATGAACACCGGTTCGCCGTTTTACTCTCAAGGAATATCCACATGAAACTCTCCGTACGCCGCTCTCTGATCGCGGCTCTCTGCCTCGTGTCCGCCTCCTTTTTTTTCGCGCGCCGGCTCGTCGCCAAGTGCAGTGAAGTTCCCGCCGCGGAATACGAAAAAGGCTATTCGGTACATATCCGCGACAATCTCTATTTCGTCATGAATCTGAAAGAGATTCACGACAACATGAAGCGCAGCGAAAACGCTTACGCGTCGGGGCAGTTGCGCTACCACTATTCGGTCATCAACCCCAGAATTTCCACACCCTACGAGGGCGGCTATATCGGCGTGCGCGTTGCCCAGAAGCACGACAAGAAGAACGTCGTCGGCACGCCGGGGTTCAGCGAACTCGAGACCGCCGATGAATACGGCGGCGAAATCGTCGTCCCGGAGGAGGTATATACGATCACCGCAAAAGCGCCGGGTCAATGCGTGTATCAACCGGTCAAACAATGGTACGAACTCGTCTGCCCGGGGCAGAAGCCGGACGTGGTGAGGCGGGGCGACCTTATCGTGATCACCAGCCGATCCGGAGTCCCCATGTCGTCCCGGCTCAGTACCGGCAGCACTCGGCTCTATGAAAATCAGGTGGTCACCGACATTTATTTCACGAAATTCCGCGAAGAGAGTTTTTCCATCAAAATGAAGCCCTTTACTCTCACCGCGGCCGACCGAGCGAAGGTGACGACGCTGCTGCGCGACCAGACCCGAAAATACCTGGCGACGCTGAAGAAATACCGTTGCGACCCCTTTAACGAACAGCCCCTCCTGTTCTGACCTCGATCCGATACGCTCGCCGGGACAAACAGGACAAAACACTATGAGCGAATACCAATACTACGAATTCGCGGCCATCGACCGGCCCTTGACGCGTGATGAAATCTGCAAGCTGCGCGCCGTATCCACCCGCGCCGTCATCACGCCGACCGGCTTCACCAACCATTACGAATGGGGCGACCTCAAGGCCAATCCCGCCGACTGGATGCGGCTTTATTTCGACGCTTTCGTTTA
>JAISDL010000125.1 GCA_031264825.1 Accumulibacter sp.
GAATCAGGAGACGGGAGACAGGAGACAGATGAAAACCGATCGGTATTTTGTTGCTTTTCCACGGCGGCAACGCCGCCGCTGACCGATCTGATTCCTGTCTCCTGATTCCTGATACCTGACAGGCACGGCACGCCGTGCCCCTACGCGCGAATCGACGACGCGTGGGCGTATAACGCCGCTTTTGCGGGGATGATGCCTATCCTGAAATGGCTCGCGCTTCGCGCAAGCGAGACGTTGGGCATCGCTACGCTCACCCCAACCTATGCACTCTGGGAGTGTGGGCATCTTGCCCGCCTCGTGGATTTTTCTCTGGCGGCGAAGCCGCCCTAACTGATCTGATCCCTGATCCCTGGCATCTGATACCTGATGCTCTGTCTCCTGTTACCTGTCTTCCGCTATCCAGTCTTCGACGGCGAGGATGCCTCCGGGGACGAGACCAAATGCTTTGTCGTGAGTGACGAGGGTCGATTTTGTTGCTACGGCGTGCGCCGCGATCATCATGTCGAGCGCGCCGAGGGTGACGCCGGAGGCCGCGCACGATGCCCGCAGGTCGCCGTATGCCGTGGCGGCGTTGCTGTCCCACGGTAACGGTCGGGCACGAAGCAGAAATTCCCTGATCAGGCCCGTGAAGGCCGCCGGATGCCCCTTGCGAGCCAAGCCGTAAAGCAGTTCGGCTTGTGTGACGACGGACACGACGATGCTGTCGATCGGCAGCGTCGCCAGCCGTTGGCGAACCTCGGGCGGATTCCCTTTGATGATATAACTCGCTGTGTTGGTATCGAGCATGTAGGTGCTCAAAACAATTCCCTCTCTTCCGCCGGCAAGTCTTTGCGATCCGCCATGAAATCCAAAGGAATCTCCGTTCGATCGGCAAGTTCAAAGAATTCGTGCCACGAGGCGGGCTTGGCCGACAAGACGATCTCGCCGGTATTGGAGTCGCGGCGGATGAAGACTTCGGTGCCTTGAAAGCGGAACTCCTTTGGGAGTCGCACCGCTTGGCTTCGCCCGGTAGTGAATAGTTTGGCGGTGGATGACATTGTGGCCTCGCGTTGATAGCTATTCACAGTATATATCAAGTTCAGGAGACAGGGATCAGATGTCAGGGATCAGGGATCAGGTATCAGGGATCAGGGATCAGATGAAAACCGATTTCAACCGCGAAAGGCGCGAAAGGCGCGAAAGTCTTTGTAGGGGCACGGCGTGCCGAGCCCATCGGCGGTATAGGTTGGTGGTGAGCGTAGCGAACCCCAACGATTCCGCAGGCGCTTATCGGGTATCAGGAGACAGATGAAAACCGATTTCAACCGCGAAAGGCGCGAAAGGCGCGAAAAGTGAGTTGTTTGCATAAATTTTCGCGTGTTTCGCGGTTCTTGTCTCCTGAACCCTGAAATGGCTTCCGCTTCGCGCAAGCGAGACGTTGGGCATCGCTAAAGCTCACCCCATCCTATACCGCTTGCGCGAATATCTCGCGCGGAGGCGCTCCAAAGCGCCATAATAGCGCTTGGTATTGCGCCTTGGAGGAGATTGCCTTGCTGTCCAAAGAAACCACACCGAGCACGATCGTAAAATTTCTCGACCAGTACGTCGTCGGGCAGGAGGAGGCGAAGAGGGTTCTGGCTGTCGCGGTCTATTCGCATTACCGGAAGATTTCGACGCTGCGCGGCAAGGATTCCGGGCTTTCGAAGAGCAACGTTTTGCTCATCGGGTCGTCCGGGACCGGGAAGACGCTGATGTGCGAGACCTTGTCGCGGATGCTCGGCGTGCCTTTCGTCACGGCGGACGCGACTTCGCTTGCGCAGACGAAGTACGTCAACGAGGAGATCGAGGCGGCTTTGCTTCGTTTGCTCGACCGCGCGAACGGCGAGGTCGAGAAGGCTCAGCTCGGCATCGTGTTCATCGACGAAATCGATAAGCTCAAGGCGAGCAAGGGCGACGCGCCGCGCGCGACGTCGGGGGAGAGCGTCCAGCACGCGCTCCTGAAGATCATGGAGGGTTCGCAGGTCAAGCTCAGGGAGAATCTCTACGTCGATACGACGAATATTCTTTTCATCTGCGGCGGCGCTTTCGTCGGGTTGGAGAGCATCATGGCGAGGACGCATACCTTTGGTTTCATTTCGACGACGAGCGAGGAGAATCAGAATATCCTCGACCGCTTGAACAAGCGCGTCAAGCCGACCGATTTGTTCGAGTTCGGGCTGATCCCGGAATTCACCGGGCGTTTGCCGATCATCGCGAATCTGAAGGACCTCGGGAGGGATATGCTGATCCGCATCATGAGCGTTCCCAAGAATTCGATCTACCGGCAGTACATCGAGGTTTTCCGCGAGGAGAACGTCGAGTTGCAGATCGGCCCGCGCGTGTTCGAGCAGATCGCGGAGATCGCCATCGAGTACAAGACGGGCGCGCGGAGTTTACGCGGGATTTTCGAGGAGTTGATGACGCCGGTGCTTTACCTCGTCCCCGACCATCCCGAAATCGGGCGCGTCGAAATCCATTCGCTCTTCGAGGAGCCGCGCTTTTTGCGGAGGCCTGATCAGGAGACAGGAGTCAGAGGACAGGAGACAGAAAAATCGTAGGGGCACGGCGCGCCGTGCCCATCAGGAGACAGATGTCAGGAGACAGGAGACAGAAGAAAACCGATCTGTGGTTCAACGCTCTTTCTTCGGCGGCGAAGCCGCCGCTAACTTCTCTGTCTCCCGACATCTGTCTCCTGTTTCCTGATTCCCGAACAGTCAGCGGTAGACGAGTACGGGAATCTTCGAGTAGGTGAGGACCTTGTTCGTCTCGCTGCCGAGCAGGAGGGCGCTGATCCCTCGGCGTCCGTGCGAGGCCATGAAGATGAGGTCGCAACCGCACTCGGTTGCCGCTTCGATGATGGCTTCGTAGGGCGCGTCGCTCGTCGCGGAAGTGGTTTCGCAAGGTACGCCGGCTTCTTCGCTGAGCTTTTTGATGAAATCGAGGAATTCGGCGGCTTGCTGGTCCGCCATTTCGACGAATTTTTCGGGGGCGACCGGGTCGATCAGCGCGCCTTCACCGTAATACGCGACGGGGTAGCCCGGTTTGGCGTAAAAAGCGGTGATTCTCGCGCCGATTTCCTTGGCGAAGGTGATCGCGCGACGCGCGGTTTCTTGGGAGAGGTCGGAACCGTCGGTGGGAACGAAAATATGTTGGAACATAGTACCTCCATACGCATATGTTCCTCCATTCTACTCTTTTGGCGGGAGATCAGGTACCAGGAAACAGGAGACAGATGTCGGGAGACAGAGAATTCTTGCGGCCTTCGGCCGGAGAAAAATCGTTGAAACACCGATCGGTTTTCTTCTGTCTCCCGTCTCCTGATACCTGATGAGCGCCGCGAGATATCAAACCGGGACCGTCGACGCCCATTCGCCGCGCAGCGAGTCGGTATCGTCGCGTTCGCCGCGCCAGTTCGTGTAGGCGGGGAGGTCGAAGCGAATGAGGCGGACGCTGTTGAACAGCCCCGTCAGCGCCGCGCACACCGCTTGCTGCGGTCGCCACAGGGCCGGGTCACGGTCGGGGGCCGAGAGCCAGTCGTCGAGGCTGTCGTACCAGATGACGAAGACCGATTCGGGCATCCCGCCTTTTTCCTTGATCAGCGCGCGGATGTTGTCCGCGGTGGCCGCAAGCGCTTCCGAGCGCCATTCTTTGAGTTCGAGCATTCGGGCGGCGACGCTTTTGGGGATGGGCTGCGCGCCGCTTTCCCATTGGCGCCAAGTTTCTCCGGAAAATTCCGGGTTTACGGTCGGGGCGATCAGGCGTTCCGCGTCCTGGACGGTGAAGAAGAGAAGGCGGCGAAGCGCCTGGAGCGTGATGGGGGTCATGGTCGGTGTGGTAGGTCGCTGGAAAAAACGGCAGGTAAATCATCCAGAATCAGGACAGGAGGGGGATAATAACGCATCCGCGCCCGGAATGCGCGGATTGAAGCCGTGAGGTCGATCCCTGCTGCTTTCTACAATACCTCCGGGTGCGCTATCGTTTGTCTCAATACAATTCCTTGTTTTGTTATATAAGTCTTTATATAATTTCGACCTATGAAGCGCGTCGAATTCCTTGGTTCCAGTCAGAAAGACCTGCGCGAAATGCCCGCCACAGCGCGGCATGTGCTGGGCATCGAACTGATGACCGTGCAGTATGGCGGCGAGCCGAAGGACTGGAAGCCCCTGCCGAAAGTTGGAGCGGGTGCGTTTGAGATTCGTTACCAAGATACCCAAGGCGCGTTCCGGGTGATTTATGTCGCCAAGTTCGCTGATGCGGTTTATGTATTGCACGCTTTCCAAAAGAAAACGCAAAAAACTGCGAAGTTGGATATCGACTTGGCGGCCAAACGCTACAAACTGATTGGAGATGAGCCATGAAAAAAAACGATCCGCGCTGGAACGACGAAAGCTGTACGCCGAGTTGCGGTAACATCTTCATCGATCTGGGCTTCGAACCTGCCGAGGCCGAGGTGATGAAACTCCGCGCCGAGGTGATGATTCGCATGAAGGAGCGCTTGAAAGCCGAAGGCTGGACACAGGCTGAAGCGGCGCGGCGTCTCGGCGTCACGCAACCGCGCGTCTGCCGGCTCATCAAGGGGAATGTTGAGGATTTCAGCCTCGACATGCTTCTGACGCTTTCTTTTCGCGCCGGGCTTCGCCCGGAATTGCGGCTTTGATTCCATTTCCAGTTCGCCTCTGGAAACGGGACGTGGATTGAAACAAGCGCATCAAAAAGAGAATAGAATAACCGAATCCCGCTTGGCGTAGCGGGTTCGCCGCGCCGGGTTGAAAGCAAGGCTCGTGCCCGGAAAATTCAGGATTGAAAGTGATTCCTTTTCCAGTTCATTCATACCGAGAAGACGAGCCGCAGACAGTACTGTAGTACGGCAAGGCGAAGTCGACAAAGGTAGGGATGGGCTGGAAATGGAATGAAGGTTTTTTTGATACGCACACTGTTTTGGAGGGGAAAATGAAAAAAGCGTTTGACAGAGTCGTATTCGCGTTTGTCGTTCTTCTGCTTTGTTCGTGCAGCGGGATGCTCGCCCCAAGCGACTTGGGGGTATACGACAAAACGGTTCCGGAGAAGGAGCTGGCGCTCCTGTATATCCCGGCGTATTACACGGTCAATCGTTTCGACGGAAAGGAGGTCGCATGGACCGGGGGGGAACTCATCCCCACGGGGGCGGAAATCCTGATTCCGTCGGGGTCGCACGATTTCGAATACCGTTATGACAAACCTCAGACGGGCGGGTGTACGGTCGGCGCGCCGCAACAATCCTGCAGTGTCAGCCGCGGTTTCAGGACCTGTTATCAGACGACTCAGCGGACTTGTACGCCGGTCGTTCCCGCGCGGGCGTTCGACGGGAAGGCCAGCGCGACGATCGAGGCGGGCAAGAACTACCAGGTCAACGAAAAGGACATCGGGCAGGGCAAGTCGCCCTTCAGTACGAGAAAGTAAGGGCGGATGAAGTCCGGCGGCCGCTTCGATGGCGATTCCCGGAAGTGGTATGACGATGGATTTTCCTGTGCGTCGCCGATGAAGGAAGCATGAAAGGGTCGTATGCAGGATGAGTTTTTCATGCGCGAGGCGATTTCGCTCGCGCTTTCCGCCGAGTGTCTCGGAGAAGTGCCGGTCGGCGCCGTCGTCGTCCGCGATAATCTGATCGTCGGTCGGGGGTTCAATACGTCGATCGGCGACCACGACCCGACGGCGCACGCCGAGATCGCGGCTTTGCGCGACGCCGCGCGTCGTCTGGAAAACTATCGCCTTCCCGAGTGCGAGCTTTTTGTGACCCTGGAGCCTTGCGCGATGTGCGCCGGCGCCATTTTTCACGCGCGCATCAAGCGACTCGTCTATGGCGCGCGCGACCCGAAGACCGGCGCGCACGGGAGCGTCGTCGATCTTTTTGCCGTCGATCGCCTGAATCACCACGCCGCTTCGGTCGTCGGCGGCGTTCTGGCGGATGAGTGCGCGAAAATCCTGTCGGATTTCTTTGCCGACCGGCGACTTCGCCGCGCGTTGTCGTGATGCGAATCCGGATTTCGATTGCGCGCCAAACGCTCGTTTTGATGGACGATTCCGGTCGGGTTTCCGGCGTCTGGCCCGTTTCGACGTCGTCCCGCGGGCCGGGTGAGCGCCACGACAGTTGTTGTACGCCGCGAGGCCGGCACATCGTCCGGGCGAAAATCGGCGCGGGCTTGCCGGTGAATACCGTTTTTTCCGCGCGCCGCCCGACGGGGGAGGTCTATGCGCCCGCGCTCGCGTCGGCCTTTCCCGACAGGGACTGGATTCTGACGCGGATTCTGTGGCTTTCGGGTTTGGAGCGTGGAAAGAACCGCCTGGGCGAGGTCGATACGATGCGCCGCTTTATCTATATTCACGGTTGCCCCGACGCGGTGTCGCTTCTTTTCCCCGGATCGCACGGCTGCGTCCGTATGCGTAACGCCGACGTCGTGGAACTGTTCGACCGTACGCCGCTTCGTACGCTCGTGGAAATCGTCGAAAACTGAGAATTAGTTGATTTATTTTCTCGAAAAAAGAGTGATAATGGGAAAAAAATCAAGGAGGGGTTGAAAACTCTGATGGATAACGTGCGTAAAACGATCATGTTGGTCGATGACAATATCTCCAACCTGACGATCGGGAAGAATGTCCTGCGCGACAAGTACAACGTTTTTACGCTCTCTTCCGGCGAAAAACTTTTCAAGATGCTTGAAAAGGTGACGCCCGACTTCATCATGTTGGACATCGAGATGCCCGAGATGGACGGGTACGCCGTGATGAGGCAGCTCAAGGCCAGCCCGAAGACGGAGTCGATTCCCGTTATTTTTCTGACGGCGAAGAACGATTCGAACAGCGAACTCGAGGGTTTGTCGCTCGGTGCCGTCGACTACATTTCAAAGCCGTTTTCTCCGCCGCTTCTCCTGAAGCGCATCGAGCTTCATTCGATGATCGAGTCGCAGAAACGCGAGCTTCAGGATTACAACGACAATCTCCAGGAGATGGTCGAAAAGAAGACCGAGGACGTTTTCAATCTGCAAAACGTCGTGCTCCAGACGATGGCGGAACTCGTCGAATGCAGGGACGACATCACCGGCGGGCACATCGAACGTACGCGCTACTACCTCCAGATTCTCGTCAATACGATGGCGGAGAAGAATCTCCACCGGGAACAGGCGCTGGAATGGATCAAGGACCGCTACTTTTTCGTCTCGGCGCAGTTGCACGACGTCGGGAAAATTGCGATCAGCGACAGCATCCTGAAAAAGCCCGGCCCGCTGACGCCCGAAGAATTCAACGAAATGAAAACGCATACGACCTTCGGCGCGCAGATCATCGAAAAGATCAGGCATCGCGTCAACGAAGAATCCTTCCTCGACTACGCGAAAATATTCGCGCTGACGCACCACGAGAAATGGGACGGGTCGGGCTACCCGGAAGGGCTTGCCGGGGAGAACATCCCTTTGCAGGGAAGATTGATGGCGATCTCGGACGTCTACGACGCGCTGATCGCGGAGCGTCCCTACAAGAAGCCGATGCCGCACGAGCGTGCCGTCTCGATCATCTCGGAAGGGCGCGGGAAGCATTTCGACCCGCAACTTGTCGACGTTTTTCTCTCGATTTCCGACCAATTCGAGCGCGTGACCGAGCTTTCGCACAGCATCCTGAGCGGAAAATCCGGGACCGAAGAAAAGATGGAACTCAACGAGATGCTTCAGCCCGCTTCGCTTTATCCCAAACGTCAGCACATCGTGATGGAGTGAGCAGGGATCAGGGATCAGGAATCAGGAGACAGAGGACAGGAGACAGAGAAATATGCGGCGCAAAGCGCCGGAAAATAATCTGTCTCCCGTTTCCTGACATCTGATTCCTGAAACCCACCCCCGGTCCCTCCCTTGTCAGGGAGGGGTGATGGAGGGATGGGGAGGGGTTTCCGATCGGTGTTTTGTCGCTTTTCCCCGGTGGCGAAGCCGCCGAAAATGATCGTTGAGCCACTGATCGGTTTTCACCTGATTCCTGACATCTGTCATCTGATATGCGCCTGCGGACTCGTTGGGGTTCGCTGCGCTCACCACCAACCTATACCGCCGATGGGGCACGGCGCGCCGTGCCTCTACAAGAACCCAACGCGCCCCGCGATCGTTGGGCATAGCAATGCTCAGCCCAAGCTACCGATCGGTTTCATCTGTCTCCTGTTTCCTGTCTCCTGACTCCTGATGGGGAGGACAGGAGGGGTTTGATTCCGTTTCCAAACCGCCCCTATTCCGTCATTCATAGGACAGCGGAATCGTTGGGCATCGCTTCGCTCACCCCAACCTATGCGCGCTGGGGCACGGCGCGCCGTGCCCCTACAAGAACCCAACGCGCTCCGCGATCAGAACCCAACGCGCCCCGCGATCGTTGGGCATAGCAATGCTCAGCCCAACGACCATGATAGTTGCGAGCACCCCCGATAATGAAAGAAACTAAGGGGTGGAAGGAGGGGGTAGAGGTCGTGCCTAATTTTGGCGGTATGGACCCCGAGCCCAACGTGACCTGCTGAACGAACTCGAACCCCGGATTGCTTCCTTGAGAGCGCACGCTAAACAGGCCGT
>JAISDL010000148.1 GCA_031264825.1 Accumulibacter sp.
CTTCTTTTCGCTTCGTTCCTGAGGTCGTTCCCGTTATGCCTCGCTTCGTTCCCAATACCGCTCCCACTTCTTTTCGCTTTGTCCCTGAGGTCGTTCCCGCTATGCCTCGCTTCGTTCCCAATACCGCTCCCGTTCCTTTCCGCTTCGTTCCTGAGGTCGTTCCCGTTATGCCTCGCTTCGTTCCCGATACCGCTCCCACTTCTTTTCGCTTTGTCCCTGAGGTCGTTCCCGCTATGCCTCGCTTCGTTCCCGATACCGCTCCCACTTCTTTTCGCTTTGTCCCCATTTCCGCCTCCAGAGACGAGTCCATTGACCTCTCCTCCCACAGCAATTTCTATGCCTGATCCTTTTCCCATGCCTTCAACCGCCACTTTTAATTGCACCCTGTCTTCTGTTTGTGATGGCTTAATTTTTCAAGCTACGCTATACTGCTCGACTTTGACAAGTTTACGGTTTCGATAAAAGCCTGAGTTCGTGATTTCCCGGCACCCAAGGCGTGGATCGAACATTCGCTTTAGAGATCAAGGTTTTAGAATCAGACTATATGCCGGTTATCACTCTGCCTGACGGTTCTCGGCGCACGTTCGCCGAGCCGGTTTCGGTCGCTGCCGTCGCTCAATCCATCGGTGCCGGTTTGGCGAAGGCGGCGCTCGCGGGAAAGCTGGACGACCGTCTGGTCGATACTTCCTTCGTGATCGAGAACGACGCGAGGCTTTCGATCGTTACGGATAAAGACGCCGACGGTCTGGAAATCCTCAGACATTCGACCGCGCACCTTCTGGCGCACGCGGTCAAGCAGTTGTTTCCCAACGCGCAGGTGACGATTGGCCCGACGATCGAGAACGGCTTTTACTACGATTTTTCGCTCGAGCGTCCTTTCACGCCGGAAGATCTCGCCGCGATCGAAGAGCGGATGACCGCGCTTGCGAAACAGAATATTCCGGTCGTCCGCGAATCCTGGAAGCGCGACGACGCGACCGCTTGTTTCGAGTCGATGGGCGAGCACTACAAGGCCGAGTTGATCGCGGCGATTCCCGAAGGGCAGGAAATCTCGCTCTACCGTCAAGGCGATTTTGTCGACCTGTGCCGGGGGCCGCACGTCCCGGCGACGGGAAGGCTCAAGGTTTTCAAACTGATGAAGGTCGCGGGCGCTTATTGGCGGGGCGACCACAACAACGAGCAGCTTCAGCGCATTTACGGGACGGCGTGGGCGAAAAAGGAAGAGCAGGACGCGTACATCCATCAGATCGAGGAGGCCGAAAAACGCGACCACCGGCGGCTTGGCCGGCATCTCGACCTCTTTCACCTCCAGGAAAACGCGCCGGGGATGGTTTTCTGGCACCCGAAGGGCTGGGCGGTCTGGCAGCAGATCGAGCAATATCTGCGCCGCGTTTATCAGGATAACGGCTACCTCGAAGTCAGGACGCCGAATATCCTCGACCGCGCGCTTTGGGAAAAAACCGGGCATTGGCAGAATTACAAGGACAATATGTTTACGACCGAGTCGGAAAAGCGCGACTACGCGGTCAAACCGATGAATTGTCCCGGTCACGTGCTGATTTTCAAGGCGGGGCTTCGCAGTTACCGCGACCTGCCGCTGCGTTACGGCGAGTTCGGCTCTTGCCATCGAAACGAGCCTTCGGGCGCCTTGCACGGCATCATGCGCGTTCGCGGCTTTACGCAGGACGACGGCCATATTTTTTGTACGGAAGACCAGATCCAGTCCGAGGTGACGGCGTTCAATACGCTCGTTGGCCGCGTTTACGCCGACTTCGGCTTTACGGATGTTCGCGTCAAACTCGCGCTTCGCCCCGAAAAGCGGATCGGTTCCGACGAGGTCTGGAACAAGGCCGAAGCGGCCTTGCGCGAGTCCTTGAAGGCGTCCGGCCTCGCGTGGGACGAGCTTCCGGGCGAGGGCGCGTTCTACGGCCCGAAGATCGAATTCCACGTCCGCGACGCGATCGGGCGCTCGTGGCAATGCGGGACGATGCAGGTCGATTTTTCGATGCCGCAGCGGCTCGGCGCCGAGTATATCGGCGAAGACAACGCGCGCCATACGCCGGTCATGCTGCACCGCGCGATTCTGGGTTCGCTCGAACGCTTCATCGGAATCCTGATCGAAAACTGGTCGGGCGCGCTCCCGCTCTGGCTCGCGCCGGTTCAGGCGGTCGTGATGAATATTTCGGAAAAGCAGTCCGAATACGCCGAGCACGTCGCGGAATCGCTGCGCAAAGCGGGGTTTCGCGCTGAAGCGGATTTGCGAAACGAGAAAATTAGCTTTAAAATACGCGAACATAGCTTGGCCAAGCTGCCGTATCAGGTCGTCGTCGGCGACCGGGAGATGGTAGAAGGCCGGGTTGCCGTGCGTGCGCGCGGCGGTCTGGACCTCGGACAGATGAGTTTCGAGGACTTGGTCGCAAGACTTCGGGAAGAGGTCGAAACGCGCAAGGGCACGGCTTGATTTTATTTCAAAAAGGAGTTTGACCATCGCACTGCAAAAAACGCAACGTACCAACGAGGAGATTACCGCCCCCGAAATCCGCTTGGTCGGCAGGGAAGGAGAAGCGCTTGGTGTCATGAGTCTCCGCGAGGCGTTGCGGATGGCGGAAGAAGCGGGGATCGATCTGGTCGAAATCGCGCCGATGGCGCAGCCCCCCGTTTGCCGGATCGTCGATTACGGCAAGCTGAAATATCAGGAGCAGAAGCGTCATCACGAGCAGAAGCTCAAGCAAAAGCAGATTCAGGTCAAGGAAGTCAAGTTGCGTCCGGGAACCGACGAAAACGACTACCAGATCAAGCTGCGCAACATGACGCGCTTTTTGCAGGACGAAGACAAGGTCAAGGTGACGTTGCGTTTCCGGGGACGCGAGATGGTGCACCAGGAGGTCGGTATGCGCCAGATCGAAAGGATACGCGACGACTTGCGCGACTACGCGTCGGTCGAGCAGATGCCGAAGATGGAAGGGCGCCAGATGGTCATGGTTCTGGCGCCGACGAAGAAAAAATAATCGAGGTTTTTTATTAAGAATCGTCAAAAAATAGGCTTTACTTTTTGACGAACACCAAGTGGTGTCGGGTCGTCAAGTGTTTCCGCCGGAAACCACCGGACTCCATATAATTCGAAGGAGCATTCAATGCCCAAAATGAAGACGAAGAGCGGCGCGAAAAAGCGCTTCAGGGTCAGCGCGAGCGGCCGCATCAAGCGCGCGCAGGCGTTCAAGCGCCATATCCTGACCAAGAAGACCACCAAGGGCAAGCGGCATCTGCGCGGCACGGTCGAGATTCATGATTCCGACAAGGCCATGGTTCGCGCCATGTTGCCTTACGCCTGAGGAGAGAAAAGATGCCCAGAGTAAAACGTGGTGTAACGGCGCGCGCGCGCCACAAAAAAGTTCTTGCGCTCGCCAAGGGTTATCGAGGCCGCCGGAAGAACGTATACCGCATCGCAAAAGAAGCGGTGATGAAGGCCGGCCAGTATGCCTACCGCGACCGCCGCCAGAGAAAACGCCAGTTCCGCGCGCTGTGGATCGTGCGGATCAACGCGGCAGCCCGCGAGCTTGGTCTGAAGTACAGTACGCTGATGAACGGTTTGAAGAAAGCGCGGATCGAGGTCGACCGCAAGGTTTTGGCCGATCTGGCCGTTTTCGACAAACCGGCGTTCGCCGCCTTGGCGCAACAAGCTAAGGCGCAACTCGCCGTCTGATTGACCGGGGGGTGAAAAGGGAGGCGTGAGTCTCCCTTTTTCACTTGGGTTCCATCTCGGTCGATCCTGGTACCCCGCGCGTGCCCACTCGCATTTTCAGTTGGAGTGATCCGATGATAAAGCCTTTCCGTTCTTTCTCCCTTGGCACTTGGGGGGAATGCGCGCTCAACTTATGTCCCGACGATCATGCAGAATCTTGATCGAATCGTCCAGGAAGCCCGGGTCGATTTTTCCGCGACCGACGACCCCGACGCGCTGGAGCAGGTCAAAGCGCGCTATCTCGGCAAGAGCGGGCGGATTACCGCCCTGCTCAAAGAGATGGCGCGGCTTTCCCCCGAAGAACGCAAGGCGACGGGCCAGACGATCAACCGCGCGAAGGAGGCGATCGAAAACGCCCTTTCCGAACGCCGTGACGCTTTGCGCCGCGCGGCGCTAGAACGCCGCTTGGCCGAAGAGGCCGTCGACGTCACGCTCCCCGGACGCCGTGAAGTCCAGGGCGGCTTGCATCCCGTGACGCGGACGCTCGAACGGATCGAGGCGCTGTTTCGCTCGATCGGCTTCGAGGTGGCCGACGGGCCGGAGATTGAGGCGGATTTCCAGAACTTCACCGCGCTGAACATGCCCGAAGGGCACCCGGCGCGCTCGATGCACGATACCTTCTACCTGCTCGACGAGAACGGCGCCGTCGCGGACGATGTCCTCCTGAGGACGCATACGAGTCCGATCCAGGTACGTTATATGCAGGCGCACGTCGAAAAATACGGCGCTCTGGAAACGATGCCCGACATCCGCATCATCGCGCCGGGGCGCGTCTACCGCGTCGATTCCGACGCGACGCACTCGCCGATGTTCCATCAGGTCGAGGGGCTGTGGATCGGCGCGAACGTCAGTCTGGCCGACCTGAAAGGCGTCTGCGCCGACTTCCTGCGCCGTTTTTTCGAAAGCGACGACCTGAAGGTGCGCTTTCGTCCGTCGTTTTTCCCCTTCACCGAACCTTCGGCCGAAATCGACGTCGCTTTCATGAGCGGCGCCCTCGAAGGACGCTGGCTCGAAATCGCGGGCTGCGGAATGGTTCATCCGAACGTCTTGCGCCACGTCGGGATTGACCCGGAAAAATACACGGGCTTCGCTTTCGGCATGGGGCCCGACCGTCTGACGATGCTGCGTTACGGCGTCTCTGACCTGCGCCTGTTTTTCGACGGCGACTTGCGTTTTCTCCGCCAGTTTGTTTGAGGATGCCCATGAAATTCTCCGAATCCTGGTTGCGCAGCTTCGTTGACCCGAAGGTTTCGGGCGAGGCCTTGTCGCATCTTCTGACGATGTCCGGCCTCGAAGTCGAAGAAGAACAGCCGGCGGCGCCGTTTTTCGACCACGTTTGCGTCGCGCGCGTCCTTGAAGTCGTGAAGCACCCGAACGCCGACCGGCTTTCCCTCTGCCGCGTCGACGCGGGCGGCGGGGAAGTGCGCCAGATCGTTTGCGGCGCGCCGAACGTGTCGCCCGGAATCAAGGCGCCCTGCGCGCTGCCCGGAGCGAATCTTCCGGGAAACCTCAAGATCAAGGCGGCGAAGGTCCGCGGCGTCGAGTCCGGCGGCATGCTCTGCTCGGCCAGGGAACTCGGCCTGTCGGAAGACGCCTCCGGCCTCTTGATCCTGCCCGACGACGCGCCGGTCGGCGAAGACCTCCGCGTCTACCTCGACCTCGACGATACGCTGCGGACGCTCAAACTCACGCCGAACCGCGCCGACTGCCTCTCGATTTCCGGGATCGCGCGCGAAGTCTCGGCGTTGACGCGCGCGCCCGCCGTCTTCCCGGAAGTCTCCGAAGTGCCGGTCGAAACGGATTTGCGGCGTGCGATCGTTCTCGATGCGCCCGATGCGTGCCCGCTTTATTGCGGTCGCATCCTCGTCGGCGCCGACGCGCAGGCCGCGACACCGGACTGGATGAAGCGCCGCCTCGAACGGAGCGGGATGCGCTCGATTTCCGCGCTCGTCGACATCACGAACTACGTCATGCTCGAACTCGGCCAGCCGCTCCACGCCTTCGACAACGCCAAGCTCAAAGGGACGATCCACGCGCGCAGCGCGCGACCCGGCGAAAAAATTCTCCTGCTCAACGGCCAGACGCTCGAATTGCGCGAAGACGTTCTGCTGATCGCCGACGACACCCGTCCTCTGGCGATGGCGGGGATCATGGGCGGCGACGAAACCGGAATCACGTCCGGGACGACCGAAATTTTTCTCGAATCGGCCTTTTTCGCCCCGCACGCGGTCGCCGGACGCGCGCGCCGTTACGGCTTTGGCTCCGAAGCGTCGTATCGCTTCGAGCGCGGCGTCGATTTCGGCGGCGCCCGCCGTGCGCTCGAACGCGCCAGCCAACTGATTCTCGAAATCTGCGGCGGGCGCGCCGGGCCTCTGGTCGAAGCGTCCGCGCCGCTGCCCGAACGGTGCCCGATCCGGTTGAGGCCGTCGCGCGTCGCGCGGCTCCTGGGCGTTTCCATCGCCGACGAGGAGATCGTCGGCATCCTCCGCCGCCTCGGTATGTGCGTCGAGAGCGACGGCGAAAACTTCATCGTCGTTCCGCCGTCGTTTCGTTTCGACATCGAAATCGAAGCCGACCTGATCGAAGAAATCGCGCGCCTCTACGGCTACGACAATATCCCGTCGTCGAATTCGCACGCGGACCTGATGATGCTGCCGCGTTCCGAGAGCGAGCGCGGGATTTCGCGGATACGCCAAAACCTCATCGATCGAGGCTATCAGGAAGTCGTCAATTTCGCCTTTGTCGACGAGGAATGGGAAAAAAACCTTGCCGGGAACAGATACGCGATTCGCCTCTCGAACCCGATCGCCGCGCAGATGAGCGTCATGCGATCGAGTCTCCTGAGCGGCCTCGTCGCCAACCTCGTGACGAATCTGAAACGCAAGCAAACGCGCGTGCGCCTTTTTGAAACGGGGCGTTGCTTCTTCCGCGCCCCCGACGGCGTGCCCGTCGCGGGGTTTTCCCAGCCCTGGAAGCTCGGCGCGCTCGCCTACGGTGCGGCGTTGCCCGAGCAGTGGAGCGCCGCGTCCCGCAACGTCGATTTTTTCGACGCCAAAGGCGACCTTGAAGCGCTGCTCGCGCCGAACGCCGAAATTCTCGGCGCGCGCTTTGAAAAGACCGCGCACCCCGCTTTGCATCCGGGGCGGAGCGCGGCGCTTTCGATCGGGGGTAAATGTGTCGGCGTCGTCGGGGAACTGCACCCGCGCTGGGTTCAGCATTACGACTTGCCGCTCGCTCCGGTCGTTTTTGAAGTCGACCTCGACGTCCTGAAATTCGCCAGGATGCCGGCGTACGCGGAAGTCTCGAAGCAACCCCTCGCGATCCGCGACCTCGCCGTCGTCGTCGACCAGAAAATCGCGCTCCGCGATATCCTCGAAGGCATCAAAACCGACAGCCCCGCCACCGTTCGTGACGTCGAACTCTTCGACGTCTACACGGGGGCCGGTGTCGAGCCGGGTAAAAAAAGTCTTGCATTTCGTATAGTTATGCAAGATACTCAAAGAACTTTGCTGGATACGGAAGTCGACGCCGCCGTACAGCGGATGCTCGCCTATCTGCAAAACACCTTCGCCGCGCAGCTCCGGACATGATAGGGACGATAAATGAAGCTCACCAAGGCAGAACTCGCTGATCTGCTGTTTGAAAAGCTCGGCCTCAACAAACGCGAATCAAAAAACATGGTCGAAGCCTTCTTCAAGGAAATCAGCGTCGCCCTCGAACAAAACGATCATGTGAAACTCTCGGGTTTTGGAAATTTTCAGTTGCGCGACAAACCGCAACGCCCGGGGAGAAACCCCAAGACGGGTGAAAAGATTCCGATCACCGCACGCCGCGTCGTCACTTTTCACGCAAGTCAGAAACTCAAAGCCGAGATGAGGCAATCTCTCGATGGAAGCACGGCCTGACAAGACCGCCGAGGATGTAACCCTTCCCCCGATTCCGGCAAAGCGCTACTTCACGATCGGTGAAGTCAGCAAGCTTTGCGACGTGGAAACCTACGTGATTCGCTATTGGGAAGGGCATTTTTCCCAGCTCAAGCCGGTCAAGCGTCGCGGCAACCGTCGCTATTACCAGCACCACGAAATCATCCTCATCCGGCGCATCCGCGAATTGCTTCGCGTCGAAGGCTTTACGCTCAGCGGCGCGGTTCGCCGCCTCGACGAAATGACCGGAAAGCAGACGGCGACCCGCGCGTCAGGCTCGCTCCGCGAAGAACTCGCAAGCGTCATCGAGATGCTCAAGGTCTGACAGGAGACAGGAATCAGGAGACGGGAGACAGATTAAGACGGGAGACAGATTATTTTCCGGCGCTTCGCGCCGCATATTTTTCTGTCTCCTGTTTCCTGTCCTCTGTCTCCTGAAACCCACCCCCGGCCCCTCCCTTGTCAGGGAGAGGGGATCAAAGCTCCCTCCCCTGATAAGGAGAGGGATGGGGAGGGGTTTCCGATCGGTGTTTCAAAGCTCTTCCCCGGCGGCGAAGCCGCCGCTGACCGATCTGATCCCTGATCCCTGATTCCTGATCGTGAAGGGCTTACTTCTTGCGTATCTCTTGCAGGGCCTCGTTCATCTTGAAAATGACGATCATGAATTCGCAGTAGATGCGCGTAAATGCGGCGCCGAGTACGATCACGAGCAGCCCTTTCAGAATTTCGCCGCTGAAAATCGTGACGACCCCGCCGATCAACACGCCGATCAGCATGAGGTAATAGAAGAGGGTAATGATTTTCGGGGTCAACATCGTATCGAAGTTCAGCAATTTTTTCATTTTTGGGAGTCTCCCTGAAAAAGTTAGGAACGACCATCATACTTGAATTCATTCCGAAAGTCCTGCCGCGCCCTCGTTTTCCGGGTATCCCGATCGTTCGCGCGCGGCGTTTTCTGACGCGGCGTATCCGGTGGGGCGGAAAGGACGGAAAACGCGATGCCCGGAATGCTGCAATTCGCGCTATAATTGAAAATTCGTGTCGGGGCGTGGCGCAGCCTGGTAGCGCACTTGCATGGGGTGCAAGGGGTCGCGAGTTCGAATCCCGCCGCCCCGACCAGTAATACCAAGGGTTTCGGGACATTTTCGTAAAATGTCCCGTTTCTTTTGC
>JAISDL010000182.1 GCA_031264825.1 Accumulibacter sp.
ACCAAGAAGCGGGGCGATCTGAAAGCCGACGAGGTACAAGCCAAGGCGGTCGCCGCCGTCCGCTGGTGCAAGCGCGCATCCGAATATGCCGTAAGCGTCGGTGGAAAGCCGTGGAAATACGTCCTCGTGCCGCACGATGAAATCGTCGAGTCGATGCGCCTGCCTGAATTCCTGCGTTTCGAACAGAATGCATAAAAGCGATATGGCACTGAATCAAGGCATCCTGGATAAAGCGAAACCCGTCGCAATACTGACGAGCCAAGCGGATAGAATGCCGACGGCGTTTGCACCGGGGTCTTTCTGGAAGAAATGCGTGACGACCGCTCCGACGACAAGCATGACGGGGAAATGCGTCAGGAAAACGCCGTAGGAAATTTCGCTGAAAAAGCGCAGCACGCGGACGACCCGAAGGTTTTCAGGGAGGCGTCGACGCACCGGCGCGGAGAGCGCGAGCGCCGCTACGGACGCCAGCGCGATCCGCGAACGAAAATCGACTCCGAGCGCGAGAATCGACGCGAATACGAGAAACGCCAGTCCCGGCGCTTTTCGTTCCGAGTGCGCGACCCGGAAAGCAAGTATGCCGAATCCGTAAGCGCCGAAGAAGTAAGGCGCCCAGCCGTCGAAGACCGGATCGCGGTTGAAGTAAAACAGCGACGCGAGAATTCCGGCGGCGACGAACATATCCACCCACGCACGCGCGTGTTGCTCGTCTTCCTTACCGAGCGTCCTTGACGCTACAAGCATTCCGAGAAAGAGAGCGAAAAGCTGAAAGTCGATCGCAATATACCAGAGCCCCGCCGAGAGCGAATCGACGCCCAGGATTCCCTGTAGCAGAAAAACGTGCGCGAGCACTTGGGGAATCGTCGGCGGCGCGGGAATCGAATCGTTTGTCATTAGAAGACGCGCGAAGGCGGCAGCGATGATCGCAAGCGCGAGCGCGACGGCGTAGGAAGGCGCGAGTCTCAAGGTGCGGTTTTTCAGCGCTTGAAGTGAGGATGCAAGGCCGAATTCTCCGCTGGGTAAAAGCGCGCGCGCCGCGAGGTAGCCGCCCGTGACGAGGAAGACCTGGACGGCGACGCGTGCATTCCGGCTGAACCACGCGAGCGTTCCCGGCGCGTACTCATGGATCGCATCGCTCATCGGGCCGTAAAAAGCCAGGTGATGCAGGACGACGAATTGCGAGGCGAGCGCTTTCAGGGCGTCAACGAGCAGCGATCGGGTTTTCGGGGTGTCTCCGATCGGGGACATCGCAAGCGCGGGAAGCGTCGGAAACGTCAGCCAGTCAGTCGGGCGGCGTCCGCAACGTCCCAGGCCAGCACGCCGCGCGCAGCATCGGCCACTGCTTTTCCCATTGCTCGGCAGGCTCGCGTGAAAAGCCGCTTTTGACATAATTCTGCCAGCGCCCGACGACGTAGCACAACAAAAGGTTGGCGAGCGCGGTGAAATCGGTTTCGCCGGGGATTTTATCCTGCGCCGCCGCGATTCGAAGCGCCTGTCGGATCGCCGCCTCGATCCGGTCGAGCAGTTGGTTGATTCGCGCCTGAAGGCGATCCTTTTCGTTGACGAGCGCCTCTCCGGTCAGGACTTTCGTCATGCCACGGTTGCGCTGCGCGAAATTGAGCAAGAGGGCAAGCACACCTTCGAGTTGCTTGAGGCCGTCGGCCTCGGCGGAAGAGATTCGGTTGATGACGCCGAAAAGCGAGGTTTCGATGAATTCGATCAAGCCGTCGAACATCTGCGCCTTGCTGGCGAAGTGGCGGTAAAGCGCGGCTTCGGAACACGCAAGCCGCGCGGCGAGCGCCGCCGTCGTTATTTTTTCGCCCTGCGGATTCTCCAGCATCAGCGCGAGCATCTGCAATATCTGCAAGCGTCTTTCGCCAGTTTTCGGCATCGTTTGCGCTCCTTGTTTTGCATCGCGCGTACGCGCCCTCAATTCCTTTTCCAAACCGTCCTGCAAAAGGAAAAACCGGCCGCGAACCGATTCACCGATTCGACGGCGGCCAATCTCCTTCCATCCTTTGACCCTTCGGAATTCGCTCGAAGCACGCGGGATCAGGAAGCCTGCGTTGCGGCGGTTTCGAGCGTTTCGACCGTCTCGGCGGTTTCCACCGCGGTATCGGTATCCGTAGCGGCCTGCGCCTCTTCTCCGGTCGTCGGTGGGGCGAATCGCTCGATGATGTGTTCCGCCATGCTTCTTGCCAACTCTTCCTCGCCGAAGAAGACGATGCCGAAACCGCTCTCGCGCAAGGATTGCGATTCGTCCTCGCTGTGCGTACGCAGGATGATTTCGATCGACGGATTGAGCGTACGCGCCGTGTCGGCCATCTGGCGGACATTGACGGGGTCGGGCGTCGCAATGACGAGCATCGCGGCGTTGGCGATATGCGCTTGGATCAATACCGCCGGATCGGAAGCGTCGCCCGATACGGCAACGATCTCGCGCGTACGCAGGTCTTCAACGCGTTCGCGGTTCTGCTCGACGACGACGTAAGGGATACTTCGCGCTTCCAGATCGCTCGCGATCCTCCTGCCGACGCGACCGTAGCCGACGAGGACGACTTGTTTTTCGAGATACTTGCGTTCGACGCTCTTCGGCAGTTCGGCGTAGGGGTCGCCGCGCTCTTCGAGTTTTCGCGCGAACGCGTAGCGATCGAGTATCCACTTCTGGAAGGGGGTGATCAGCATGAAAAGCAAGGGATTCAGCGCGATCGAAATCAAGGAGCCTGCGAGGATCAGATTCATTCCCTCCGGCGTCATGATCCCGAGCGAAATACCGAGGCCGCCGAGGATGAACGAGAATTCACCGACTTGCGCGAGACTCGCCGAGACGGTCAGCGCCGTGTGGAGCGAATAGCGGAAGAAGAGCACGATCGAAAGCGCCGCGATCGATTTTCCCAGGATGATGATCGAGATGACGGCGATCAAATGGAATGGCTGTTCGATCAGGATGGAAGGTTCGAACAGCATGCCGACCGCGACGAAAAAGAGCACCGAAAAAGCGTCGCGCAAGGGAAGCGATTCTTCCGCCGCGCGGTGGCTGAACTCGGACTCGCGCATCACCATGCCCGCGAAGAAGGCGCCGAGGGCGAACGAGACGTTGAAGAGCGCCGATGCGCCGTAAGCGATCCCGATCGCGATCGCGATGACCGAACGCGTAAACAGTTCGCGCGAACCGGTCCGCGAGATTTGCAAGAGGAGCCAAGGCAGGAAGCGGCGGCCGACGATCAGCATCAGCGCGATGAAAGCGGCGACCTGCAGGAGAGTGACTCCGATCTCCTGCCAGAGCGGACCCGAAACGTGCGAGGGGTCGACGGCGACCGGGGATCCGAGGACGCCGGCGAGCGGAGGGAGCAGAACAAGAATGAGAACGGTCGCCAGGTCTTCGACGACGAGCCACCCGACGGCGATCCGACCGTCCATCGTGTCGAGTACGCCGAGCGCTTCGAGAGCCTTGAGCAGAACGACCGTACTCGCGCAGGAAAGCGACAGGCCGAAGATCAGGCAGTTCCCGATCGGCCAGCCCCACAAAAGCGAAATACAGAAACCGAGAATCGTCGCCAGCGCCATTTGCGCGATCGCGCCGGGAATGGCGATGCGCTTGACCGCGAGCAAGTCTTCGAGCGAGAAATGAAGGCCGACGCCGAACATCAGCAACATGACGCCGATTTCGGAGAGTTGGGACGCCAATTCCATATCGGCGACGAAGCCGGGCGTACCCGGCCCCAAGAGGACTCCGGCCAAGAGATAGCCAACCAGCGCCGGAATTCGGATGCGTTCGGCGATGAAACCGAAAATCAGCGCGATGCCGAAAGCCGAGGCAATGGTCGTAATCAGAGAAATATTATGTCCCATTCAGTCTCATTTCATCGTTGGTAACGAAATATACAGTCCCACGGCCGCGCACCGAGGCGGCGCAAACGCCGACCCTCCGAATTTCCGGTCGAATCAATCGGTATCCAGTCTCTCACCAATAATTACGCATCGCGGGGCATACGTCGGCCATTTTCTCCGCGCGCCGCCTTTCCGGCGGTCTTGCGGGTCGTGTTTTTCGCCGAAGAAACAACACTCGGCATTATCGGG
>JAISDL010000039.1 GCA_031264825.1 Accumulibacter sp.
TCGAAAACCGCGCAGCCGGTCCCAATTTGCAATCCGACCACCTCCCCGTGATGACGCGAATCGTGTTGCCACTTCAGGTATCAGGAATCAGGAGACAGGGGACAGATGAAAACCGATCGGGAAGAACCGGCACAGGGCTGAGCGTAGCGTGAGCCACAACGTTTCCGGGCTGGGTTGGGTGCTCGTAGGGGCACGGTGCGCCGTGCCCAGGGTTTCGGGTTTCATTCCATTTCCAACCCGCCTTATCACATCATTCATGCGCATACGGAATCGTTGGGGTTCGCTGCGCTCACCGCCAACCTATACCGCCGATGGGCACGGCACGCCGTGCCCCTACAAAGACCTTTCGCGCCTTTCGCGGTTGAAATCGGTTTTCATCTGTCTCCTGTTTCCCGTCTCCTGTCTCCTGATCAGAACGCCAGTTGCGTTTGCCAGCGCGCGAGGCCGCTGGGGATCGACGCGGCGTCTTCGAAGGTCGCGTATTCCCAGGCGTCGGGGTGCGCGAGAAGTTCGCGCGCGAGCAGGTTGTTCAAGGCGTGACCCGATTTGTGCGCCGAGAAAGCCGCGAGCAGGGGGTGGCCGAGCAGATAAAGGTCGCCGATCGCGTCGAGCGCCTTGTGCTTCACGAATTCGTCGCCGTAGCGCAGACCGTCTCCGTTCAGCACGTGGAATTCGTCGAGGACGACGGCGTTTTCGAGGCCACCGCCCTGCGCCAGCCCGTTTTCGTGCAGCCACTCGACTTCCTGCATGAAGCCGAAAGTCCGCGCGCGCGCGATTTCGCGGGCGTAGGAATGCTCGCCGAAGTCGATCGTCAGCTCTTGCCCCGTGCGGTCGATCGCCGGGTGGTTGAAAACGATCGAGAAAGTGAGTTTGAAGCCGTCGAAGGGGTCGAGGCGCGCCCATTTCTCGCCCGAATCGTCGCACTCGCGGACCGAGACGCTCCGCTTGACGCGGATGAACTTTCGGGGAGCCGGCTGTTCTTCGATTCCCGCCGACTGGATCAGGAAGACGAAGGGGGAAGCCGAACCGTCGAGGATCGGCAGTTCCGCCGCGTCGAGGTCGACGTAGGCGTTGTCGATCCCCATTCCAGAAAAAGCCGACATCAAGTGCTCTATCGTCCCGACGCGGAACTTCCCTTGGGGAGAATCGACTTCAAGGCACGAACACAGGCGCGTATCGCCGACCTTGAGCGCGTCCGCCGGGAGGTCGACGGCGGGGTTCGCGTCGATGCGCCGAAAAACGATTCCGGTATCCGGCGGGGCCGGACGCAGGAGCATCGTGACCCTCGCCCCGGAATGCAGACCGACGCCGGAGGCGCGGACGGAAGACTTCAATGTGCGCTGCTTCAACATACTGCGGTCGGAGAATGCGGCAAAAGGGAGATTGTAACATGGCAGAGGTTTTACAATCTTCCCTTTCCGCAATCGCCTTCCGCGCCCTTCTTTGACGCCGAATACGCGAACGCTCTCCGAACCCCGCACTAACGCGCCGAGGCGGGTTTCGGTTCGGCGCGGTCCCGCGTCAATCGGCCTGTTTGCGCAAAAACGCCGGAATATCGTAACGGTCGACGCCGCTGTTCGCCAGCGCTTCGACCTGCTGCGTACGCCCTTTGCGCACGACCGCCGGAACCGAGTCGAGCTGGCTGTAATCGACGCCCGCCGGCCCCGCCGCGCCGAAGCCCCCGTCGGTCCCGGTCGCCTGAATCGGCGTCGCGCGGATGACTTCGAGCGGCTGCCTTTTCACTTGCTGGCCGAGTCCGGTCGCCACGACCGTGACACGAATGTCGTCGCCCATCGACTCGTCATAGACGGCGCCGTGGATGATATGCGCGTCCTCGGCGGCGAATTCGCGCACCGTACCCATGACGTCGTAGACTTCCTTCAGCCTCAGCGCGCGGCTCGCCGTGATGTTGACGAGTACGCCTTTCGCGCCCAGAAGGTTGATCCCTTCGAGCAGCGGGGACGCGACGGCCTGCTCGGCGGCGACGCGCGCGCGGTCGACGCCGGACGCCGTCGCCGACCCCATCATCGCCATTCCCATTTCGCCCATCACCGTCCGCACGTCTTCGAAGTCGACGTTGATGAGTCCCGGACACGTGATGATCTCGGCGATCCCGCCGACGGCGTTCCGCAGGACGCTGTCGGCGGCCTTGAACGCGTCGTCGAGCGAAACGTCGTCTTCGAGGACTTCCATCAGCTTCTCGTTGAGGATGACGATCAGCGAATCGACGTTCTTTTGCAGTTCGGCGATCCCCGCCTCGGCGACCTTCCTGCGCGTGCCCTCGAAATCGAAGGGCTTTGTCACGACGGCGACCGTGAGGATTCCCATCTCGCGCGCGATCTCGGCGATGACCGGCGCGGCACCCGTCCCCGTCCCGCCGCCCATCCCTGCCGTGATGAAGACCATGTGCGCGCCCTTGATCGCCTGCGCGATCTCCTCGCGCGCTTCGATCGCGGCGGTGCGGCCGACGTCGGGTTTCGCTCCGGCGCCGCGCCCGGTCTTTCCGAGCTGGAGTTTCACCTCGGCCTTCGAACGCTTGAGCGCCTGCGCGTCGGTATTCGCCGCGACGAAACCGACGCCCTGGACGTTCTCGCGGATCATGTGGTCGATCGCGTTTCCGCCCGCGCCTCCGGCGCCGATCACCCGGATCACAGTCCCCGGGTCTTCCTTGTCGATAATTTCGAACATCGTTTTCTCCTCTGCAAAAAAACCTAAAAATTCTTCTCGAACCACGAACGCATCCGGTCGAGCACCTGTTTCAAGCCCCAGTGCGTCTCTCTGACCTTCCGTCCGCGCTTTTTCTGCGCCTGCGCTTCCAGAAGCAGACCGTAGGCCGTCGAATAACGCGGCGAACGGACGACGTCGGCGAGCGCGCCTCCGTATTTCGGAATCCCCAACCGCACCGGCATGTGGAAAACCTCTTCTCCCAATTCGATCATTCCGGGCATCACCGACGACCCGCCGGTCAGGACGATCCCCGACGAGAGAATTTCTTCGAAGCCCGAACGGCGCAATTCGGCCTGGACAAGTTCGAAAAGCTCTTCGACGCGCGGTTCGATGACATCGGCGAGCACGCGCCGCGAGAGCTTCCGCGACGGGCGGTCGTCGACGCCGGCGACGTCGATCACGTCCTCGTGGTCGGCGAGTTCCGAAAGCGCGCAGCCGAAGCGCCGCTTGATCTCCTCGGCTTCGCGCCGGGGCGTATGGAACGCCATCGCAATATCGTTCGTGACCTGGTCTCCCGCGATCGGGATGACGTGCGTATAGCGGATCGCGCCTTGCGTCCAGACCGCGATGTCCGTCGTCCCGCCGCCGATGTCTATCAGGCAGATTCCGAGGTCTTTTTCGTCCTCGGACAGGACGGCGTAGCTCGAAGCGAGCGGTTGCAGGACGAGGTCGACGACTTCCATCCCGCAACGCCGGACGCATTTGACGATGTTCTGCGCCGCCGAGACGGCGCCGGTCACGATATGAACCTTGACTTCGAGACGATGGCCGGTCAGCCCGATCGGTTCGCGGATGCCGTCCTGCTCGTCGATGATGAATTCCTGCGTCAGGATGTGCAGTATTTCCTGGTCGGCGGGGATCGGCATCGCCTTGGCGGTTTCGATCGCGCGCTCGACGTCCATCTGCGTCACTTCCTTGTCCTTGACCGCGACGATCCCGTTTGAATTGAAGCTCTTGATGTGGCTTCCGGCGATCCCCGTATACACTTCCCGGACTTCGCAATCGGCCATCAGCGCGACCTCGCGGACGACGCGGTCGATCGTCGCGACGGTCTTTTCGATGCTCGAAACGACGCCCTTGATCAAGCCATTGGAATCCTGGACGCCGGAACCGATGATGTTCAGACCGCCTTCGACGTCGATTTCCGCGACGAGCGCGATGGTCTTGCTCGTGCCGATATCGAGGCCGACGACGATGTCTTTCTTATCCCTGTTCATGAATCCCTCTGCTCGCGTTGCCCGCCGGCGCGCCGACGCGCAGGGCAAAACCGTTCGGATACCGCATATCGACGACACCGGGACGCCGTGCCAAGGGCGGAGAAATGCCTCTGGTATAATACTCGACGAAGGTTTCGAGGCGTTTCTCCAGCGGACGACCGGCGTGCCGGCGCCCCAATTCGATGACCATCCCGTCGTCCAGACGTATCTGGAGCGCGAGCCGCGGCGATACGACGAGCGCGCGCGGCCGCAAGGAGACGGCTTTCAGCGCATTGCGCGAGAACTTGTAGTATTCCAGCATTTCCGGCGCGAGACCCTTCGGCCCGATCAAAACGGGCATCGCCGCGAAGGGGTGCTTTCGGATGACCGCGGAAAAAACCTCTCCGTGGGTGTTCACCAGTTGTTTCGATTCGCTCCCCCAAAAAGCCGCCGGGACGTGTTCTTCGATCTTCACTTCGACGCGCATCGGCCATTGACGCCGCACTTCCGCGCGCCGGACCCACGTAATCTCTTCGATCGACGCGCGCATCGCGTCGAGGTCGACGCTGAAAAAACTCCCGCGCGCTCGTTCGGCAAGCGCGCGCTCCAGGTCGCCGCGCCGCACTTCTTTCAATTCGTTCGTGAGGACGACCTCGCGCAGCGGGAACCACGACTGCCGCAATCCCCAATGCGCCACGCGCACGAGCACCGCCGCGGCGACCATCGCGCAGAGCAGGTTCGCCAGGGCGTTCATCAAGCGCGGACTGTTCCACATCGTTCATCCCAGCATGGCTTCTTCGAGAACCCGCATGACCAGGCGGTCGTAGGAAATTCCGGCGGCGCGCGCCGCCATCGGAACGAGCGAATGGTCGGTCATTCCGGGAACGGTGTTCGCTTCGAGCAAATACGCTTTCCCCGCCTCGTCCATCAGAAAATCGATCCGTCCCCACCCGCGCCCGCCGAGCGTTCGGAAGGCTTCGAGCGCGGCGGCGCGCAGTTCGGATTCGCGCGCCTCCGAGAGGTCGGACGGGCAGAGGTAGGTCGTGTCTTCGCGCAGGTATTTTGCGTCGTAGTCGTAGAATTCGGTCGCCGCGTCGATGCGGATGCTCGGAAGCACGTCGTCCCCGACGATCGCGACGGTATACTCGCCGCCAAAAAGGCCGCGCTCGGCGAGAACCGACGCGTCGTATTTCGACGCGAGTTCGTACGCGGGAAGCATTTCAGCGGCTTTTTTGACGAGCGAGACGCCGATCGACGAGCCTTCGCGCGCGGGCTTCACGAAAAGGGGAAAACCCAGTTCCTTGCCGACGCGCGCGAAATCGCTGTCGCGTTTGAGCAAAACGCAGTCGGGAACCGAAAGCCCCGCCGCGCGCCAGAGCAATTTACTGCGCCACTTGTCCATTCCGAGCGCCGAGGCCAGAACGCCGCTCCCCGTGTAGGGAATCCTGAGTTGTTCGAGGAGACCCTGTAGCGTTCCGTCCTCGCCGTAACGCCCGTGCAGGACGATGAACGCGCGGTCGAACGCGTCGATTTCTTCCAGCCTCTTTTCCGCCGGGTCGAAAGGGTAGGCGTCGACACCCTGGCGGCGCAACGCCGCGAGCACGCGGGTGCCGCCGTGCAAGGAGACCTCGCGCTCGGCCGAGACCCCGCCCATGAGAACGGCGACTTTTCCGAAATCGGGTGTTTGCGGCGTATCGGCATTCCTCATCGCTTTTCTCCCCCCGCGAGCCGCCCCGGAACGCTTCCGATCGAACCCGCGCCCATCGTTATGACAACGTCGCCGTCGCTCGCCGCACCGCGGATCGCCTGCGGCATGTCGGCGACGTTTTCGACGAAAAGCGGCTCGACGCGTCCGGCGACGCGCAACGCGCGCGCGAGCGAACGCGCGTCGGCGGCGACGATCGGCGCCTCGCCCGCCGGGTAGACCTCGGTCAGGATCAGGGAGTCGACGCTCCCCAGTACCGAGATGAAATCCTCGAAGCAGTCGCGTGTTCGCGTGTAGCGGTGCGGCTGGAACGCGAGGACGAGCCGTTTTTCCGGGAACGCGCCGCGCGCCGCGGCGATCGTCGCGCGCATTTCGGCTGGGTGGTGCCCGTAGTCGTCGATCAACGTGAAGCGCCCGCCGTCCGGCAGCGCGATTTCGCCGTAACGCTGAAAGCGCCTGCCGACGCCCTTGAACTCGGCGAGCGCGCGGACGATCGCCGAATCCGGGACGTTGAGTTCGGTCGCCACGGCGATCGCCGCGAGCGAATTCAATACGTTGTGCACCCCCGGCAGGTTGAGCGTGACGGGAAAGCGAGTGATCACTCCGTTGGTGCGGACGCAGTCGAAGAACATCTTCCCGCCGCGCGCGCTCACGTTTTCGGCGCGCACGGCGGCTGAGGCGTCGTCGATCGCGTAGCGGATGATCTGCTTGGATACTTGCGGGATGATCTCGCGCACGCGCGCGTCGTCCGAGCACAGCACGGCGACGCCGTAGAAAGGCAGGCGCAGCAGAAAGTCGACGAAGGCTTGCTTCAATCGATCGAAGTCGTGTCCGTAGCTCTCCATGTGGTCGGCGTCGATATTCGTCACGATCGAAACGACGGGAGAGAGCACCAGAAAGGAAACGTCGGATTCGTCCGCTTCGGCGACGAGGTAATCGCCGGTACCGAGCCGCGCGTTCGCGCACGCGGCGTTGAGGACGCCGCCGATCACGAAGGTCGGGTCCATTCCGGCCTCGGCGAGAATCGACGCGACGAGGCTCGTCGTCGTCGTCTTGCCGTGCGTTCCGGCGACGGCGATTCCCTTCTTGAAGCGCATCAACTCCGCGAGCATCTGCGCGCGCGGCACGACGGGAATCCCGCGCGCGCGCGCGGCGGCGACTTCGGGATTGTCGCTCCGAATCGCGGTCGAGACGACGACGGCGTCCGCGCCTTCGACGTTTTGTTCCGCGTGACCCGTCACCGTACGGATTCCAAGTCCGGCGAGCCTGCGCGTCACCGCGCTCTCGGCAAGGTCGGAGCCGCTGACGCGGTAGTCCAGGTTGTTCAGAACCTCGGCGATCCCGCTCATTCCCGAACCGCCGATTCCGACGAAATGGATGTTTTTGACCTTGTGTTTCATCGCGCGCACTCTTCACAGATGTCGGCCACGCGCTCCGCCGCGTTCGGCATGGCCTGGAGATTCGCTTTTTCGGCCATCTGCGCCAACTGGCTGCGCGTATAGTTGCGGATCAGGCGGATCGATTCGGGTTGCATTTTTTCCTGCGGCAGGAGGACCGCTCCGCCGGTCACCGACAGGAATTTCGCGTTCAGCGTCTGATGGTCGTCGACGGCCTGCGGCAAGGGGACGAGGATGCTCGCCACGCCGGCGGCCGCGAGTTCCGCGATCGTCAGCGCGCCGGCGCGGCACAGGACGAGGTCGGCCCACTCGTACGCGCCCGCCATATCGTCGATGAACGCGACGCACGTCGCTTTGACGCCGGCGTCAGCGTAGTTTTCTTTCAGCTTTTCCAGATGCTTCTCGCCGGACTGGTGGACGATGAGGGGGCGTTCTTCTTCGGCGAGAAGCCCGATGCCCTTCGGAACGACTTCGTTGATCGCCGCGGCGCCCAGGCTCCCTCCGAGGACGAGGAGGCGCAGCTTTGAGTCGCGTTCCGCGTAGCGTTTTTCCGGCGCTTCGATGCGCGCGATGTCGGCGCGGATCGGGTTGCCGACCCACTCGCCCTTTTTCGGAAAGACCTTGGGGAAGCCCGAGACGACGCGCGTGGCGAATTTCGCCAGGACGCTGTTCGCAAGGCCGGGGATCGCGTTCTGCTCGTGAATGACGAGCGGGCACCCGCGCAGAAGCGCCATCGTACCGCCCGGAAAGCTCGCGTACCCTCCCATCCCCAAAACGACGTTCGGGCGAAAACGCCTCAGTTCGCCGCTCGCCTGCCGACACGCGGAAAAAAGCGAGAAGGGAAGCGCCAGCTTCCGAATCACTCCCTTGCCGCGCACGCCGGAAAAACGCAGCGGCGCCATCGGGTAGTTGTAGAGTGGGACGAGTTGCGCTTCCATTCCGTCCGGGTTTCCCATCCAGACGACTCTCCATCCGCGCCGCTTCATGACGTCGGCGACGGCGAGCCCCGGGAAAATATGCCCCCCGGTTCCGCCGGCCATGATCAGGATCGTCCGGCTCATACGCGCGCGCCCCGCATCAGTTGCCGGTTTTCCCAATCGACGCGCAGGAGGATCGAAAGCGCGAGGCAGTTGGCGAGGATTCCCGACCCGCCGAAGCTCATCAGCGGGAGCGTAAGCCCCTTCGTCGGCAGAAGCCCCATATTGACGCCCATATTGACGAAGCCCTGAATCCCGATCCAGATACCGACCCCCTGCGCGACGAGCGCGGGGTAGAGGCGCTCCAACGTCACCGCCTGACGTCCGATCGCGAACGCGCGCTGGACGAGCAGCCCGAAGAGGACGATGACGGCGACGACGCCGAAAAAGCCGAGTTCCTCGGCGATCACCGCGAGCAGAAAATCGGTATGCGCTTCCGGCAGATAAAAAAGTTTTTCGACGCTCGAACCCAAGCCGACGCCGAACCACTCCCCGCGCCCGAAAGCGATCAGCGCGTGCGAGAGCTGGTAGCCGCGGCCGTAGGCGTCCGACCAAGGGTCCATGAACCCGAAGATTCGGTCGCGCCGATACGGGGAGACGATGATCAGGACGGCGAACGCGACCACCAGAAGGACGATCAGGATCGCAAAGAGGCGCGCGCGCATCCCGCCCAGGAAAAGTATCCCGGTCGCCACCGAGATGATGACGACGAAGGCGCCGAAATCGGGTTCCTTGAGCAGGAGGACGCCGACGGTCACCATCGCCACCGACATGGGGATGAACGCGCGCTTCAAGTCCTGCATATACGGCATCTTCCGTACCGTGTAATCCGACGCGTACAAAACGGCGAAGAGTTTCATCAACTCGGAAGGCTGAAGGTTGAAGGGGCCGAAAGGCAGCCAGCGGCGCGCGCCGTTGACCGCGCGCCCGACCCCCGGAACGAGGACGACGACCAGAAGGAAGACGCCGCCGATGAAGAGCCAGGGCGCGAAACGCTGCCAGACCTTGAGCGGAACCTGAAAAGCGCAGAGCGCCGCGAGCAGTCCGACGGTCAAAAAGACGACGTGGCGGACGAGAAAGTACGCGGGCTGGTTCCCCGAATACCGGCTCCCTTCGGCGATCGCGATCGACGCCGAATAAACCATCACCATACCGAAAAGGAGGAGCAACAGACTGCTCCACAGGAGCGTCATATCCAGCTCGGCTGGAAAGCGGCGAGGAACGCTGAAGTCATGGTCCATCAGACGGCCTCAAGCAATTTACGTGCCGCCGCGACGAAGACTTCGGAACGGTGCGCGTAGTTGCGAAACATGTCGAAACTCGCGCACGCCGGAGAAAGCAGAACCGCGTCTCCGGGCATCGCCTGCGTCGCGCACCAGGATACGGCGGCATCGAGGTCGGCGCAGCGTTTGACCGGGACGCCGCAACCTTCAATCGCCGCGTCTATGATTCCGGCGTCGCGGCCGATCAGCGCGACCGCGCGCGCGTTTGAGGCGAGCGCGTCGCGCAAGGGCGAAAAGTCCTGCCCCTTCCCTTCGCCGCCGAGGATGACGGCCGTCTTCTTCCCAAGCCCCTCGATCGCGGCGAGCGTCGCGCCGACGTTCGTCCCTTTCGAGTCGTCGTAATACGAGACGCCGCCGACCTCGCGTACCCACTCGACGCGGTGCGGCAATCCCGTAAAGTTCGAGAGACCCGGCAAGACTTGCCGGTTTTCCACGCCGATCGCATTGCAAAGCGCCAGCGCCGCCATCGCGTTGGCCGCGTTGTGCAAACCCGTGATCGAAAGTTCATCGAGCGCGATCAGCGCTTCTTCGCCGCGGACGATTTTCCCGGAGCGGATTCCGTAGTCGGTGTTCCGCGTCGGCGCGTCGAGGCCGAAAGTGATCGCCGAGGGATGCGCGCGCGCGATCGCGGCGCAGCGCGCGTCGCCGCGGTTCAACACTTCAGACGCGCTTCCGAGGAAAACTCTCTCCTTGGCCGCCGCGTACGCGGCCATTCCGTCGTAACGGTCGAGGTGGTCTTCGGTGATGTTGAGGATCGCGGCAGCGTCGGCGTTCAAGGTCTGCGTCGTTTCGAGTTGAAAGCTCGAAAGCTCGATGACCCAGACGCGCGGAAATTCCGACGACCTCTTTTCGTCGAGCGCGTTCATCAAGGCGTCGAGCGCCGACGGGGAAATATTCCCGCACGCGCACGCGGGAACGCCCGCGCTGACAAGGAGGTGCGCCGTCAAGGCGGTCGTCGTCGTCTTCCCGTTGCTCCCGGTTATCGCGATCACGCGCGACGACGGCGCGTAGCGGACGCAGCCCCAAGCGAAAAGCTCGATTTCGGAGACGACCGGGATACCGCGCGCGCGCGCCGAGACGATCGGCGCGATCGCCTGAAACCCTACCGGAATACCCGGCGAGACGGCGATCAATTCCACGCCGTCGAACGCCGCCGCGTCGGAAAAATCGACGGCGCGCAGTTCGACACCGGGGATCGCCACGTGCAGCGCGTCCGCGTTCGGCGGCGCGGCGCGGCTGTCGGCGACGACGAGGTCGGCGCCTTCCCGCGCAAGCCACTTTGCCATCGCAAGACCGCTCTCGCCAAGCCCGGCGACCAAAACGCGTTTTCCTTTGAGTTCCATTTTCGTATTCAGCGAATCTTCAGCGTCGAAAGCCCGACGAGTACCAACATCAGCGTGATGATCCAGAAACGCACGACGATCTGCGTTTCCTTCCACCCGCCGAGTTCAAAGTGGTGATGCAGGGGCGCCATGCGGAAAATCCGCCGACCCCCGGTCAACCTGAAATAAACGACCTGGATCGCGACCGACAGCGTTTCCGCGACGAAGACGCCGCCCATGATCGCCAGGACGATTTCCTGACGGACGATGACCGCGACGGTCCCGAGCGCCGCGCCAAGCGCGAGCGCGCCGACGTCGCCCATGAAGACTTCCGCCGGGTAGGCGTTGAACCACAGGAAACCCAGTCCGGCGCCGGCCATCGCGCCGAGGAAAACCGCGAGTTCCCCCGCGCCGGGGATGTACGGCAGGAGCAAATAGCGCGAAAAAACCGAGTGTCCGGCGACGTAGGAAAAGATCGCCAGCGCGCCGGCAATGAGGACGGTCGGCATGATCGCGAGCCCGTCGAGGCCGTCGGTCAGATTGACGGCGTTGCTCGTGCCGACGATGACGAAATAGGTCAGGACGACGAAACCGACCGCGCCGAGCGGGTACGAGACCGTCTTGAAAAAGGGGACGATCAATTCCATCTGCGCGGGCACAGCCGACGTCGCCGCGAGGTAGACCGCCGCGGCGAGTCCGAATACTGACTGCCAAAAATATTTCCAGCGGCTCGCGAGTCCTTCCGGGTCGTGGTAGACGACCTTGCGCCAGTCGTCGTACCAGCCGATCGCACCGTAACTCAGGGTCACAATCAGGACGACCCAGATATAACGGTTGTCGAGGTCGCCCCAGAGGAGCGTCGTCAATCCGACGGCGAGCAGGATCAGCGCGCCGCCCATCGTCGGTGTGCCGGACTTCGAAAGATGGCTTTGAGGGCCGTATTGGCGCACCGCCTGACCGATTTTCTTGGCCGTCAGCCAGCGGATCACCGCCGGCCCCGCGAGGAAGGAAATGATCAGCGCCGTCATCGCGGCGAGCATCGCGCGCAGCGTAATGTAGTTGAACACATTGAACGCGCGCACCCCCTGCGAGAGCCATTGTGTCAGAGCGAGCAACATCAGCTTTCTCCCGAATTCAGGTACGACGCCGCGTCCGGCGCGGCGACGGCGTCGGCGACGCGTTCCATTCGCATGAAGCGCGAGCCTTTGACCAGAACCGTCACGCGCGGCGAAAGTTCCGCTTTCAGCGCATTGACAAGCGCGTCGGCTTCGTCGAAATGCCGCCCACCGCCGCCGAAGCCGCGGACCGCGCGCGCGCTCGACGCGCCGAGTGCAAATAGAAGGTCGACGCCCTTTTCCCTGGCGTAAGCGCCGACTTCTTCGTGGAGACGCGCGCCGTCGTCGCCGACCTCGCCCATGTCGCCGAACACGAGGATTTTTTTTCCGTCGGCTGTGGCGAGCACGTCGATTCCGGCGCGAACCGAGTCCGGATTCGCGTTATACGTGTCGTCGTACAGCGTCGCGCCGTTCATCGCGCGCCGCCGCGTCAAACGGCGCCGAACGCCTCGAAACGCCGACAATCCGTCGCGGACGGCACGAAGAGGCGCCCCGGCGGCGAGCGCGGCGGCCGCCGCGCCGAGCGCGTTCCGCGCGTTGTGGATTCCCGGCATCGTGAGCCGGACTTCGACTTCTTCTCCGCCAAAGCGAAGTGTAAGAACAGTCGGAACACTTTCCGAAGCGTTCAAACCGTCGCAAACGCGGCGCGCACAGACCTCGACGGGGCGCTCGAACGAAAAGCGCACGAGCTTGCGGCCGGAGGCCAAACCAAGCCAGAGTTCGTAAAATGCGTCGTCGGCGTTGATGACCGCGACGCCCGATTCGGGCATCCCCGCGTAGAGCGCGCCTTTCTCCGCCGCAACCGCTTCGAGCGAACCCAGGCCTTCGAGGTGCGCGCGCTGTGCGTTCGTGACGAGCGCGACGCTCGGTTGCGCGATCCGCGCGAGTTCCAGGACTTCACCCGGATGGCTCATCCCGATCTCGACGACGGCCGCGCGGTGCGTCGCGTCGAGGCCGAGCAGCGTCAGCGGCAAGCCGATTTCGTTGTTCAGGTTTCCCTCGGTCGAGTGAACGGCCCCCCCCCACGCCGCGCGCAGGATCGCGGCGATCATTTCTTTCGTCGTCGTCTTCCCGTTGCTCCCGGTCACCGCGACGACAGGAATCGAAAATTTTGCGCGCCAATGCGCGGCGAGCCGTCCGAGCGCGTCTCGCGTATCGCCGACCGCGATCAGCGGAAGTCCCGCTCCTTTGACCGCACACACCGCGTCGGAGGCGACGAGCGCGGCGGCGGCACCGCGCTCCACAGCCGTGCCGACGTAATCATTGCCGTCGAAGTGCTCCCCGCGCAGCGCGATGAAGAGTTCGCCCGCACCGAGCGTCCGCGTGTCGGTCGAAACGCCGGAGAACGAGCACTCTTCACCAGCGGCGCCCACGACTTCGCCCCCGACCGCGGAGGCGGCTTCACAAAGCCTCATCGCGGCGCTCATGCGCGCGCCTCGCGTGAAAGGAGCGCGGCGTAAGCCTCGTTCGCGTCGGAAAAAGGCCGGCGTTCTCCCGCGATTTCCTGCGTGCGCTCGCGTCCCTTCCCCGCAAGGAGGACGACGTCGGACACCGACGCCGACAGAATCGCCGCGCGTATCGCGGCCGCACGGTCTTCAATGACCTCGGCGCGCGGCGCGCCGGCGCGAATCGCTTCGATGATCGCCGCCGGGGATTCGTTCCTCGGATTGTCGTTCGTGAGAACGACGCGGTCCGCGAGCCTTGCCGCGATTTCGCCCATGATCGGGCGCTTGCCCGCGTCGCGGTTTCCGCCGCAGCCGAAAACGACGGTCAGCGCGCCGTCGCGGCCGCGCGCGACTTCGCGCAGGGCCGTCAGAACGTTTTCGAGCGCGTCGGGAGTGTGCGCGTAATCGACGACGACGAGCGGAGCGGGGGCGTCGTCGTCGAGCGCGATCCTTTCGAGACGCCCCGGCGGCGCGGCGAGTTCGGCAAAGCCTTCAGAGATACGGCGCGGAGACATGCCCGCGTCGGAGAGTACCGCAGCGGTGGCGAGAAGGTTCGAGACGTTGTGGTTTCCGATCAGCCCGGTTTCGACGCTCACGCGCCCCATCGGGGTATGCATACGGAAACGCAGGCCGCTCGGCCCTTCCTCGATGTCTTCGGCGAAGAACGCGCCCTGGCGCTGCCTGACCGAATCCCTCTCGCGCGAATACACGACGACCTTGCTCGCCGTCGTCCTTTCCGCGAGTTCGCGCCCGAAGGCGTCGTCGACGTTGATCACGGCGAGGCGCAGGCGCGGCCACATGAACAGCTTTTCCTTCGCCGCCGCGTAGGCTTCCATCGTGCCGTGATAGTCGAGATGGTCGCGCGTCAAATTGGTGAAGACCGCCACGTCGACGCGCAAGCCGTCGATGCGACCCTCCTCGATCCCGATCGAACTCGCTTCGAGTGCGCACGCGCGCGCACCGTCGTCGACGAATTCCTTCAGGCAACGCATCAGCGTCGCCGCTTCGGGCGTCGTCAGCCCCGTATCGTCGAGTTTTCCGATGAAACCCGCGCCGAGCGTCCCGACGATCGCGCAGCGCTGCGGGTGAAGGCGTCCGAGCCACTGCGCGATCGTCGTCTTGCCGTTGGTTCCCGTGACGGCGATCAAGGACAGGCGTTCGCTGGGGTAGCCGAACACCGCGTGCGCGAGCGGCGCGCGCAAACGCCTGAGTTCGGGCACCGCCAAATGCGCGGCCTGCCATTCGGGATTCCATTCGAAACCGCCGCCCGTCTCCCAGAGCACGGCGCACGGTTTGGCGGCCAGCGCGTCGGCGATGTGCGAGCGGCCGTCCGAAACATCGCCACGGTAGGCCAGGAACAAATCACCCGGAACGACGCGCCGGCTGTCGTCCGAAACGCCGGTCGGCTGCACGCCGACGGCGGAAAGACGGCTCAGTATTTCCGTCGGAGTCATTCGTAGCGTCGGATTCGGCGCCCCCGGATTCATAGCCGTTCCTCCTCTGCCGACCATGCCGACCCTGGCAATCCTCCAAATCCTCCCAATCCCCCCAACTCTCCCGTCCGCCCCGAATTCTGGACGACGTGCATTCCCTCGGCCGACGACGGCGAATCCTGCGGGACGCTGTACAGGCGCAGAAGCCCGCTCATCACGCGCGTAAAGACCGGCCCGGCGACGCTGGCGCCGAAGTGCATACTGCCTTCGGGTTCGTCGATCATGACCGCGACGACGAAGCGCGGTTCCGACGCCGGAGCGAATCCGGCAAACGACGCGACGTACTTGTTCTTCGCGTAGCGGCCGCCTTCGACCTTGTGCGCGGTCCCGGTCTTTCCGGCGACGCGGTAGCCCGGAATCCTGACCTTCGGCGCCGTTCCGCCGGGCTGGACGGCCATTTCGAGCATCGCGCGCACCTCGCGCACCGTCTGCGGGCTGAAGACCTGCGTCGTTTTCAGAGGCGGGGCGTCGAGACGGATCAGCGAAAGAGGGATCAGGTCGCCGTCGCGCGCGAACACCGTATAGGCTTTTGCGAGCTGGACGAGCGAAACCGAAAACCCGTGCCCGTACGAGATCGTCGCCTGTTCGATAGGACGCCAGTCCTTCCACGACCGCATCCGGCCGCTGACCTCGCCGGGAAAACCGAGGTGCGTGACGTGGCCGAAGCCGATCGAATCAAGCATCCCCCACATTTCTTTTGCCGAAAGCATCCGGGCGATCTTCGCCGAACCGACGTTCGACGACTTCTGAATGATCTGCGCGACGCTCAAGGTTCCGTGCGACCTCGGATCCGAGATCGTCGCCGTGCCGATCGTGAGTTTTCCCGGAGCGCAGTTGATCGGCGTATCGAAACGGACTTTCTCGTTTTCGAGCGCGAGCGCCGCCGTAAACGGCTTGATCACCGAACCCGGCTCGTAGGTATCGGTGATCGCCCGGTTGCGGAGTTGCGCGCCGCTCAGGCGTTCGCGGTTGTTCGGGTTATACGTCGGCCAGTTCGAAAGCGCGATGATCTCGCCGGTTCTCGCGTCGACGACGACGACGCTGCCGGCCTTGGCGCGCGTGTCGGCGATCACCTGCTTCAACTGGCTGTACGCCAGATATTGAACGCGCATATCGAGCGACAGGCGGATATCCTTGCCGTCCTTCGGAAAATGAATCGAACCCGCGTCTTCGACGATCTGCCCGCGCCGATCGCGGATCACGCTGCGGCTTCCGGGTTTTCCAGAAAGCGGAGCGTCGAACGCGAGTTCGACGCCTTCGAGACCCTTGTCGTCGACGCCGGTGAATCCGACGATGTGCGCCGCCATTTCGCCCGTCGGATAATAGCGGCGGTACTCCTTGTCGATCCCGATTCCCCGCAGCTTCAGCGCCGCGACCTTCTCGCCGATGTCCGGTGGCAACTGCCGCTTGAGGAAGACGAAGGATTTTTCGCTGGCAAGGCGGAGCGTGAGGTCCTTGGCGCTCAGTTCGATCAGTCCGGCGAGCCGCTTGATCTCGTTTTGCGACAGGCGCGCTTCCGCCGGAATCGCCCAGACGGAGGCCATCGGCGTCGAGACCGCGAGGATTTCGCCGTTGCGGTCGGAAATCCGCCCGCGCGAAGCCGAAATTTCGAGTTCGCGCTTGTAGCGCAATTCGCCCTTGCCCTGCAAAAAATCGTTCCGCAGGATCTGTAAATAGAACGAGCGCCCGATCAGCACGACGAGCGCGGACAGGATCAGAATCCCCATGAAGCGCGAACGCCACGGGGGCAGGCGTAGCTGCAACACCGGGCTCTCCGTGAACTTGTGCGCGCCCGACCCCTTGAAGGACTTCATGGCGACGTCCTTTCCGCGAGCGTGGCGATGTCGGCGGCTTCGGGCAAGCGCATACGCAGCCTCTCCCGCGCGACGCGCTCGATGCGCGGCGACGTCGCCCACGTCGACAATTCAAGCTGAAGCTGCCCGTATTCGACTTCGAGCTGCCCCGCGCGCTCCTGCTCGACCTCGATCGCGTGGAAGAGCTTGCGCGCCTTGTGCTGCGAGGTCACGACGCCGAGCGCGCAGAAAACCGCGGCGAGCAGTAAAAAAAGATTGAAACGCGCCGCCATTTCAAGCCGCCTCCGGGACACACGCCGTATCGAGCCGCTCGGCGACGCGCATGATCGCGCTGCGCGCCCTCGGATTTTGCGCCGTCTCGTCGTCTCCCGCCCTCACTGGCCGCCCCACGAGGCGCAGACGCGGACGCGGGATCGCGTCGGATCGCAGCGGCAAGTTCTTGGGCAAGGTATCGGGATTCGACTGCTCGCGGAAAAAACGCTTGACGATGCGATCTTCGAGCGAATGAAAACAGATCACGACCAAGCGTCCGGCGCGCGCGAGAAGCTCCATCGCCTGCGGGAGCGCTAGGGCAAGCTGATCGAGCTCTTGATTGACGTAAATCCGTAAAGCCTGGAAAGTACGTGTCGCCGGGTCCTGGCCAGGCTCGCGGGTCCGCACAGCCTCACGGACGAGTGCCGCAAGCTCGCCTGTTGTCGCAAGAGGCCGGGTTTCCCGAGCAAGCGCAATCTTCTTTGCAATTTGGAAAGCAAACCGTTCTTCGCCATAATTTCTGATCACCTCCGTAATTTCTTTGATGTCCGCTCTTGCCAGAAACTCCGCCGCCGTTTCACCGCCTGAAGTGTCCATCCGCATGTCGAGCGGCGCGTCGAAACGAAAACTGAAGCCCCGGTCGGCGTCGTCGATCTGCGGCGACGACACACCGACGTCGAGAAGCACGCCGTCGACGCAACGAAAGCCCGCCTCGCTCACCGCGTCGCGCAAGTCGCCGAAACGCCGGTGAAGGATCGAAAACCGGCGGTCGCCGATCTCCCCGGCCGCGCGGACGGCGTCGGGGTCGCAATCCAGCGCGAGCAGGCGTCCCGATTTGCCGAGTTTTTCCAGAATCGCGCGGCTATGCCCGCCGCGCCCGAAGGTCGCGTCGACGTAAGTACCCGAAGGCTGGACGTTCAGCGCGCTGACGGCCTCCCGCAAGAGCACCGTTCGATGGGGAGACGCCGACGTCACAGTGCAAGGTCCTCGAGTCCCGGCGGAAGTTGCCCATCGAGAGAGAAAACCTTTTCCTGCTCTTTTTGCCACCCCGCGTCCGACCAGATTTCAAAATGGCTTCCCTGCCCGACGAGCCAAACCTTCTTTTCGAACTGCGCGAACTGCCGCAATTCCGGCGCGACAAGGAGCCGTCCCGCCGAATCGAGCGCCTCGTCGCGCGCGTTCCCCACGAGAAGGCGCTTGACCGCCGCCGAATGCGGATTCAGGCTCGAAGCGGCGAGCACCCGGTCGCGGATCGGCGCCCACGCGTCGACCGGATAAAGCAAGAGGCAACGATGCGGATGCGCCGTCAGAACGAGCTGCCCGTCCGACGCGGCGACGAGCGAATCCCTGTGCCGCGCGGGAATGGCAAGCCTTCCCTTGGCGTCAAGGTTCAATGCGGTCGCGCCCTGAAACATCATTCGATCCTCTTTAGCGTTCGTCAAGGAGAGCGTCGGCGAAAGCGCCTAGCCTCTCCCATATTTTCCCACTTTACTCCACTTCATCCCACTATAGGAGGAAAAAAACGTCGACGCAAGGTTTTTTATGGTTTTTTTGAAGTTTTTTTCAATCAGTACAAAGACTTACCTTGATTCTTTTTAATCTGGTCGAAATAAAAAAACCCTTAAAAAACAATGGATAGAAAAATTTACTTAAAGTTACTTATAAACCTTTTTGCGTTTATCATACAAAACCTCCTCAAAGTGCCTGCATAAAAAACGATACGCCGGCGGATACTGCGCGCCGAGGCGAGAGAACGAGGTGAGGGTAAAGAGTGAAAGGCCGAAGGCGGCCGGAGACGAACTGAAAATGGAATAAAAGAGCGTATCATTCAAACACCAACCCCCCAGCAATCAGAAAATGCCGGTCAATCCTTCTGAAATCGCCAGACAAACGCTGAAGCTTTTGCTGTCCCGCCGCGTCTCCCCGACGCCCGAAAACTACTACGCGATCTACAACGAAATCGCCGAGCCTCAAGGCGTCCGCGTCGAAATCTTTCCCGAAAACGAACTGAAAGCCCTGCTCGACGCGCTCCCCGTCGAAACCTTCGCGCAGCAGCGCCTGCGGCGCAGCCTCGACGAAACGATCCGAAACAAGGACTGGAGCGCGTACAAAGACACACTCGCCGGATTCATCGGCGAATGCGGCGCGGAACCCGAAACGCTCTGGAGCGAACTCGTCGGCGAACTCATCCGCCAATGGGATGCCCGCCAAGCCGGGCTGACCTCCGCGCGCAAACGCGAAGCGCTCGAACACGTCCTGTCGAGCGCCGCCAAAAACAACGAACTCCTCTACACGCGCCTCCAGAACCTCGTCAAATCGTGGTCGCTCGAACCCGACGACACCGGGCTGCCCGACCTCGTCGAACTTACCGACCCCGCCGAATCTCCCCCCCACTCTTCCGACGCCGCGAGCGCCTCGGAAGACCGCCTCGCCGCGACCGAGACCCTGATCCCGGAGTTCCGCGACATGCTCGCCTACACGCTCGAAGTCATGCTCTTCGCGCAGATCGCCGACGTCCCGGAACTCGCCGCGCAAACCCAAAAAATCGCCGAAGCCGTGCGCGCCGTCAACAACTTCAGGGCCGTCCAGGACGTGCTCGCGGCGATCAAGCGCCTCGCCTTCCAGCTCGAATTCCTCGCCGAAGACCGCAACGGACTCCGCGAAAGCCTCGTGAAGCTGCTCCGCGTCATGATCGAAAACGCCAACGAACTTGTCCTCGACGACAAATGGATGAGCGGTCAGCTCGAAGTCGTGCGCGACATCATGTCGCGTCCGCTTTCGATCCGCGCGATAGACGACGCCGAGCAGCGCCTCCGGGAAGTCCTCTTCCGGCAGAGCCAGCTAAAGCACAGCCTGCTCGAAGCGCGCGAATCGCTCAAACACATGCTCGCGGGATTCGTCGACCACCTCGCCGAATTCGCCGAATCGACGTCGGACTACCACGACAAGATCGAAGCCTGCGCCGAAAAGATCAGTCAGGCCGACGACATCACCAAACTCGAAAACGTCATCGCCGACGTCATGCGTGAAACGCGCATCATCCAGATCAACGCGCAACGCTCGCGCGACGACCTGCGTCTGGCCAAACAAAACGTCGACGCCGCGCAAAAACGCATCGACGAATTGCAGAACGAACTCGAAAAGACCAGCGAACTCGTCCGCCACGACCACCTGACCGGAGCGATCAACCGCAAGGGAATGAACGAAATCCTCAAAGGCGAAATCGCGCGCTCCCGCCGCAGAAGGTCGCCCGCGTGCCTCGCCTTCCTCGACATCGACAACTTCAAGAAACTCAACGACCAACTCGGCCACGCGACCGGCGACGCCGCGCTCGTCCACTTCGCGGCGGTCATCCGCGAAACGATCCGTCCGCACGACACGCTCGCGCGCTACGGCGGCGAAGAATTCGTCATCGTCCTGCCCGACACCCCGCTCGAAGAAGCCGAAGGCGTCCTCGTCCGCCTCCAGCGCGAACTCACCAAGCACTTCTTCCTCAACAACAACGAAAAAGTGCTGATCACCTTCAGCGCCGGCGTCACCGAAATCCGCGACGCCGACGACGAAGAAAGCGTCGTCAAACGCGCCGACGGCGCCATGTACCAAGCCAAGCAGACCGGCAAGAACCGCGTCGTGCGGGCATAATGGGATGATTATGCGTTGCTCGTCCCAATACGAAGCCGACGAAGGCCCATTGACCGACGATCAGATCGAGCAGATCAAGCGGCGCGTCCCGCAGGGGTCCCAACACTCGATGCGATCAAGCCTGATCAAGCGGGAGAAATGTATGAATGACGAGGAAAGTCCGCCGACGACGAAACCACCCGGTTCGAAAGCATCATGAAGAAAACGGCGGAAACCCAACCCGCATTGGTTGACGGTGAGCATTGCTACCCCCAACATCAGCCTGCATAGGTTGGCGGTGAGCGAAGCGAACCCCAACGTTCCGCAGACGCTGGAATGATGGAAAGGACAGACGACAGGGCGGCCTTCGGCCTTTGTAATCAGTTGTCTATAATCTGAATGGAGCAAGCCATGCGACATCTGAATACTGAAAACAGATCACAATTCTGCCCTCTGCCCTCTGTCCTCTGTCTTCTGACCTCTGTCCCCTGAAAGATAAAACATGCCCGAACCCACCACGCGCCCCATCAACCTCACGCTACTCCAGCCGGAAAACTACGCGCACAGCGCCGCGATGGCAGAACTCGCCGAAACGCTGATCGTCGCGCTCGACGCGCTACGCCTCCCCTTCCAGTTCAACATGAACAAAATCGAGCCCGACTGCACGAACATCGTCCTCGGCGCCCACCTCCTCGACGCGCAAACGATGCGCGCGATCCCCGCCGACACGATCCTCTACAACTCCGAGCAGATCAGTGAAAATCCCGACGAAAATTCCACGTGGATCACCCCCGCCTACCTTGACCTGCTCAAAAAATGCGTCGTTTGGGATTACAGCGAAGAAAACATCCGGCGCATGAAAAACGTCGGCGTCGAAGGCGCGAAATTCGTCCCGATCGGCTACGTCCCGCAACTCACGCGCATTCCCGTCGACGTCGCGCAAGACATCGACGTCCTCTTCTACGGCGCGATCAACGAACGCCGCCGGGTCATCCTCGAAGGACTGATCAAAAAAGGCCTCCGCATCGAATTCCTCGTCGGCGTCTACCGCGAAGAACGCGACTACATGATCGCCCGCGCCAAAGTCGTCCTCAACATGCACTACTACGACGCGCAGGTTTTCGAAATCGTTCGCGTCTCCTACCTCCTCGCCAACGAAAAACCCGTCGTCGCCGAATGCAGCACCGCGACTGCGATCGAACCCGACCTGCGCCAAGCGGTCCGCGCCGTCCCCTACGACGCGCTCGTTGATGCCTGCGCCGAACTCGTCGCGGACAACGACGCGCGCGCAAAGCTCGCGCGATCCGGCCTCGAAATTTTCTCAAAGCGCAGCGCGCCGGAAATCCTCGCCCGTGCGCTCAGCGTACCCGCCCCGCAGGTCGTCCAAGAAGAAATCCCGGGAACGCTCAACCTCGGCAGCGGCAAAGATTGGCGCGAAGACTGCTTCAACGTCGACATCAACGAAAATTTCCGTCCCGACGCCATCCTCGACATCGCGCACGCCCCCGTCGAAGGCATCGTCCTCCCGACGCTTCGCTTCGGCGACGTCACGCTGCGCGCGAATATGTTCGACGCGATCGTCGCCAACGACGTGCTCGAACACATTCCAAACCTGAAGCTCGCAATGACGAACTGCCTGACGCTGCTCAAACCCGGCGGGACCTTCCGCATCTTCGTCCCCTATGACCTCTCGTGCGGCGCATGGCAAGACCCGACGCACGTCCGCGCGTTCAACGAAAACAGTTGGGGTTACTATACGAGTTGGCACTGGTATATGGGCTGGTTCGAAGCGCGCTTCGACCTCGTGAACTCCGTCGTGCACTTGAGCGAATTCGGTCGCCGGCTCAAGGCGAAAGGCAAACCGTTTGAGGAAATCATACGTACGCCGCGCGCCGTCAGCCACATCAGCGCCACCCTGCGCAAACGTTATTTGTACGAATCCGAAATCGCCAACGCGACGCAAATGCTGCAACGGCCTTTCGATGCCGATACGAATAGAAACGGGCAGAGCGAATAGAACCGTCGGCTCAATTATCTATATAATTAAAGTACAGGGAAAGAGAAGAGGAAATGTTCGCATTTTCAAAAACAGGCGCAAAACCAAGACGGAATCCCGCGGACCCGCGTTATCTCGACGCTTGTCCGGGCGGGTTACCCGCTTTCCGGCTCTCCAGCCGCGCGTGATTCCAAGTGCCTCGGACACTTCGACCTCCCCACCCCGCTTCTTCTCCGAAAAAAGCGGCCTGTTGCGCCGTGCCTTTCTGAGAAAGAAGCGCATGGCGCAAAAAATTCCGCACACGCCCTCGCCCCCCCCCCCCCCGCAAAAAAGCGAGAAAATCCGCTTCCGCCTGACGGAATCGACGCAAGCGTCCCCATCCAGGTTACGCGTTCCGCCGTCCCTGAAGCGAGCGAATACGCCGCTTATCTAGCGCAGATATTCTCTTCCCGGCATCTCACCAATCACGGCCCTTTCGTCACCCGGCTCGAAACGGCGCTCAAAACGCGCCTCTCCATTCCTTATCTCGCGCTTTGCGCCAACGGTACGCTGGCCCTGCAAATCGCCTTGCGCGCATCGGGGCTGACGGGAAAGAAAGTCATCACGACGCCTTTTTCCTACGTAGCAACCGTTTCCGCGCTCTTGTGGGAAGGCTGTACGCCGGTCTTCGCGGATATCGACGAAGAAACCCTCTGCCTGGACCCTCACGCGGTCTCTGAAAAAATCACGCCCGACGTCGCCGGTGTCCTACCGGTACACATCTACGGCAACGCGTGCGATGTCGATACTTTCGGCGCGCTGGCGAAAGATGCACACCTGACGCTCATTTACGACGGCGCGCAATGTTTCGGTAGTGCTTACAAAGGGAAAAGCGTACTCGACTACGGTGATTACGCCGCGTGCAGCTTCCACGCGACAAAGATATTTCATACGGTCGAAGGCGGCGGCGTGGTCGCACACTCGCCGGAAGCCATGAAAGCGCTGACCCTCCTGCGTGCATTCGGCCATCGAGGGGACACGCACTATCGCCTCGGCATCAACGCGAAACTCTCCGAGCTTCACGCGGCGATGGGCCTTTCCCTGTTGGGCGGTGTTGAAAGCAGGATTGCCGCGTACGCAAAAGTCCGCGCCGCATACGACGCGCTGCTCCCGCCGCACGGTCTGAGGCGCCTCGTTCTCAGAGAAGGTCTGAAATACAATCAGGCGTATTACCCGGTGATTTTCGACGACGAAAAAACCTTGCTGCGCGCGATGGAGCGCCTGAACGCGGAAAACATCTTTCCGAGGCGTTACTTTTATCCGGCGCTGAACACGCTACCCTACCTCAAGGAAACGCAGACCTGCCCCGTTGCCGAAAGTATCTCCCGGCGCGTCCTCTGTCTACCCTTGTATCCGAGGCTTGAAGATGCAAACGTCGAGCGCATCGCCGACATCGTAAAAAGCTGTTTATCATAACAGGAGTGGTCATGGAAGAAAAAGTTTTTGAAATTCTCAAGGATATTCAACCCGTTTACGATTTTGAAGAAGGCGCCGACTTCGTCGAAATGGGTTATTTGGACAGTTTCGACGTCGTCACTCTCGTAGGTGAACTCGAGGAAACTTTCTCGATACTCATTTCGGCACTCGACATCGTTCCAGAGAATTTTTCGTCGGTAAAAAACATCTGCGCGCTCATAAAGAAAAGTAAAAAAGTACCGATAACAGAAGGTATGGCTTAAAAAACGGTACCGCGATGCGAGCGACGATTCACGGAGTAAAAATTCGAGGCATTTGCGCCACGGTTCCGGCGCGGGTTTTCCGCTTCGAGGATGAACTGCAAGATTTTCCGTTCTCGGAAAAATCTTCGCGTCGGCTCGCCAAAGTCATGGGTTTCAAGGAACACAGAATCTCCGACCCGCAAACGACGCCCTGCGATTTGGCGTCCTACACGCTGAATTATCTTTTTCACGAAGGCTATCTTGAAAGGGACGCGGTCTCCGCGCTCGTCGTCGTCGCCCAGATGGCCGATCACCCTCTCCCTGGAAACAGCAAGGTCATCCACGGCCAACTTGATCTACCGCGTGACTGCTTCTGCACCGACATTTATGAAAACTGCATCGGCTTCATTTCGGGCCTCTACACGGCGTGTAGTCTGATCGCCGCGTCGGATATCGAAGAAGTCGTCCTCGTGACGACCGACGCCGGCGCGTGTTATGCAAACAAGCTCGACCGCAACACCTACCCTTTGTGCGGAGACGCTGCAGCCGTCGCTGTCGTGCACAAAAGCGC
>JAISDL010000121.1 GCA_031264825.1 Accumulibacter sp.
TGGGACAGGGCGTTTGCGTGCAACATCGAACGCGCGATCAAAGATGCGCGCGCATCCTCCCCCTCTTCGTCGCCGCTCGTCGTCGGCATCATCGGTCGCGGTCATCTCGAATACGGGCACGGAACGCCGTACCAGTTGAAAGACCTGGGGGTCGGGAGGGTCGGTGTCTTGCTGACCTCCGACCTCGCCGAGGTCGATTTTGCCGAGATCGACGGAATCGCCGACGGGATTTTTCGGATCGACGTTCCAGAGGCGCCCGTCGAAAGGCGCGCGAATCCCGTCAATCCCGCGAATCCCGACCCTCCCGAATCCGGGAGCTGACCCGATGATAAAGGCGGTAAAAGGCATCTGGAATCTCACGTGCATCTGCGTCCGCGGGCGCGGCGGTCGGATCGGGCTCGTCTATTGCGCGATCGTCCTGATGCTGAACCTGGCGGAAATCCAGATCGCCCTCAAGATGATCGCGTGGAACAAGGATTTTTACGGCGCACTGGAAAAATACGACGCGCACGCGGCGGTGTGGCAAATCGGCGTATTCGGAATCCTGACGGGGTTGAGCGCTTCGCAATACCTGATCGCCACGTATATCCGACAGTTGTTGCAAATCCGCTGGCGTACGACGCTGACGACCGAAATGCTCGACGCATGGATGAAAAACAAGGCGTATTGGCATATCAACACCGCCGACGCTTCGCTTCTGGACAACCCCGACCAGCGGATTTCCGAGGATTGCCGCGTGTTCGTCGAAAGGCTCGTCGGCGGCGGTTCGAGCATGGGCGGCGCGAGCGGCAACGTGCTCGATTTCATGACGGCGCTCGTCGGCCTGACGAATTACGTTGTCCTTTTGTGGAATCTCTCATCGTTTTCGATCGGATTCTCCGTCGCGGGATACGCCGTAAAGATAGAGCATTACATGGTCTGGGCCGCGCCGCTGTACGTGCTGATCTCGAGCGGACTGACGCACTGGCTCGGCGCGCCTCTGATGCGGCTCAACGTGCGGCAGAAGCGGCGCGAGGCCGATATGCGCTTCGCGCTGACGCGCTTTCGGGAGTCGAAGGAGGCGATCGCGCTTGAAGACGGAGAAGCGGCCGAGCGGCGCGTCATCGACCTTCGTTACGCGAGCGTCGTCGAGAACTGGCGCAAACAGATCAAACGCGAGTTGATCCTGGGATGCTTTACGCGGCCGTACTATCAGACCGTGTTGCGCATCCCGCTTTTTCTGGCTTTTCCGGCGTACTTCGCCGGACACGTCGCCATCGGCGGGCTGATGCAGCTCAGTTCCGCTTTCCAAAGGGTCGTAACGTCGCTGTCGTGGTTCATTTTTTCCTACAAATCGCTGGCCGACCTCGCGGCGACGAGCAAACGGATCGACGGATTTCTTGCCGAGGCGCGGCGCGCGGCGAGCCTTCCGACCGGCGTCGCCTTCTCACGCTCGCCCGACGGCGGCCTGCATATCCGCGACCTTCGCGTCGACGACCCGCAGGGACGGCCGCTCCTGCGTTCCGGCGCCCTCGACGTAAAACGCGGCGAGGCCGTCTGGATCGACGGACCCTCCGGAATCGGAAAATCGACGCTCATCAAGGCGATTTCGGGACTCTGGCAGCATTGCGGCGGGAACGTCGAAATGCCCGATGGGAAGAAATTGTTTTTGCCGCAATACGCGTATCTGCCGCTCGGAACGCTCGCGGCGGCGGTGAGCTACCCCGAAGACACTGACACCGCCGCGTCGGCCCGGCGATTACTCATCGACGTGGGCTTGGGTCACGAACGCCACCTCGAACAGTTGAACGGCACCGAAGAAATGCCCTTGGATTACAAGCTGTCGGGCGGCGAGCAGCAGAGGCTGATCGTCGCGCGAATCCTTTCGCTGAAGCCGGACTGGGTGTTCATGGACGAAGCGACGAGCGCGCTCGACGTCGATTCGGAATTCAAACTCTACGAACTGCTCAGAGCGGCTTTGCCCGACGCGGGGTTCATCGTCGCCGCGCACCGCGAGCCGCACGGTTTGGGCAGCTACCGCCGCGTCGCGCTCCGTGCGTGGCGCGATGAGACGCGGATGGAAATGCGAGCCGGGAGCGAGGCGGAGGCGGAGAGGGAGGCAAAGGTGGAGGCGGCTTGACTCCTTGAATCCGCGCGGCACACGGCACGCGGCACACGGATTCATCGTACAATTCAAAGTTTCGATGAATCCTGAAGAGCCTCGATATGACAGATACGCACGCCGCCGTCCGGCTTGAAGACTATACGCCTCCGCCCTGGTTGATCGACTCGGTTCGACTCGACGTCGACGTTCGCGCGGGTGAGACGATCGTCGGCGCGCGGATCGAATGCACACGGAATGTTGACTATCCTGACGCCCTCAAGGCTGAAGGCGCGCCGCCGCTCGTCCTCGACGGCGAAGAACTCGAAACGCTTTATGTCGCGATCGACGGAAAGGAACTCCCCGGTTCCGCGTACCGCATCGACGGCGACCGCCTGACCGTCGACGGCGTCCCAGCGTCCTTCGTCCTCGAGACGCGCGTGCGGATACGTCCCGACGCGAATACGCGGCTTTCGGGGTTTTACCGGAGCCGCGACGGTTACTTCACGCAGTGCGAACCCGAAGGCTTCCGCCGCATCACGTGGTTCATCGACCGTCCCGACGTGATGGCGCGGTATACCGTGACGCTCCACGCGGACAAAACGGCTTTCCCCGTCCTGCTTTCCAACGGCAACCCCGTTGCGGGCGGCATCGACGCCGACGGTCGGCGTTTCGCCACCTGGGAAGACCCGTTCAGGAAACCGAGCTACCTCTTCGCAATGGTCGCCGCGAAACTCGACGCGCTGCGCGACGTTTTTACGACGGCTTCGGGCAGAAAGGTCGCGCTCGCGATCTACGTCGAGCCGGGAAAACTCGACCAGTGCGGCCACGCGATGGCGGCGCTGAAAAAAGCGATGCGCTGGGACGAAGAGCGTTTCGGCCTCGAATGCGACCTCGACCACTACACGATCGTCGCGGTCGGCGACTTCAACATGGGTGCGATGGAGAACAAGGGCCTCAACGTCTTCAACACGCGCTACGTGCTCGCGCGCGCGGATCTGGCGACCGACGCCGACTTCGAGAACATCGACCGCGTCGTCGCGCACGAGTATTTTCACAACTGGACGGGGAACCGCGTCACTTGCCGCGACTGGTTCCAGCTCTCCCTGAAAGAAGGGCTGACCGTCTTCCGCGATCAGGAATTCGGCGCCGACACGCACGGCCGTGAGACGGCACGCCTGGCCGACACGCGCGTTCTCCGCGCCGTCCAGTTTTCCGAGGACGCGGGGCCGATGGCGCACCCCGTGCGTCCCGAAAGCTACGTCGAAATCAACAATTTCTACACGGCGACCGTCTATGAAAAAGGCGCGGAAGTCGTCCGCATGATCCAGACGCTGATCGGGCGCGACGCTTTTCGCAGGGGGATGGAAATCTATTTCGAGCGGCACGACGGCCAGGCCGTGACCTGCGACGATTTCGTCGCGGCGATGGCCGCGGCGTCGGGCTTCGACTTTGGCCGCTTCATGACTTGGTACCGTCAGGCCGGGACGCCGAAGTTGCGCGCATCGGGCGAGTACGACGCGCGCGCGAAGCGCTACGTCCTGACGCTCGCGCAGTCGTGCGATCCGACGCCGGGTCAGACCGAAAAAGAAGCCACGCTGATTCCCGTCGCGCTGGGTCTCGTCGGCCCCGACGGGCGCGACTTCGACCTCTCGGAAAAACTTCCCGGAAAGAACCTCCCCGAAGAGACGACGCGCGTCCTTCACCTGACCGAAGCGGAACAGCGCTTCGTCTTCGAGAATATCCCCGCGCAACCGACGCCCTCGATCCTGCGCGGCTTCTCCGCGCCGGTCAAACTCGATATCGAGTACAGCGAAGCCGAACTCGCGCAGCTCTTCGCGCACGACAGCGACCCCTTCAACCGCTGGGAAGCGGGGCAGCGCCTGTTCACCCGCGTGATCCTCGGCAACGCGGCGCGCCACGCGAGTGGAGACGCGGTCGAAGCGACGGACGGCGTCGTCGAAGCGGCGCGAAAACTCCTGCGCGGAAAAAACTCCGCGTCGTTCATCGCCGAAGCCCTGACGCTACCCGGCGCGGCGACACTCGCCGAAGAAATGGCGCGCGTCGACCCCGAAGCGCTCCACACCGCGCGCCAGGGTCTCGCGCAAGCGCTCGCCGCCGGCCTCGAAACCGACTTCGCCGAGACCTACGCGCGTCTGGCGCCGAAGGGCGCGTACCGCCTCGACGCCGCAGACGTTGCGCGCCGCCGCCTGCGCAATCTCTGCCTCGCCTACCTGAACGAACTCGACGCGCCCGAATACCGCCGCCTCGCCGCGGCGCAATTCGAAAGCGCCGACAATATGACGGATCAGCTCTCCGCGCTCGCCTGCCTCGTCAATGCGCCGTGCGGAAGTGAAGAAGATGAGGAAGCGAAGGGGGCGAAAAAAGGCCGAATCGGCGCGGAAGGAGAAAAGGCGCTCGAAGCATTTTACGCACGCTGGGCGCGCGAAGACCTCGTCGTCGACAAATGGCTGTCGATTCAAGCCGCGTGCCGCCTGGACGGGACGCTCGACCGCGTCGAATCGCTGACCCGCCACGCAGCCTTCGACGCGCGGAATCCGAACAAAATCTACGCGCTGCTCCGAACTTTCGGCGCGAACCACCGGCATTTCAACGCTGAGGACGGGAGGGGCTACCGTTTTCTCGCCGCGTGGATCGCAAAGATCGACCCGGCCAACCCGCAAGTCGCCGCGCGCCTTGCGCGCTCTTTCGACGGATGGAGGAAATTCAGCGCCGCGCATCAGGCGCACGCAAGGTCCGCGATCGAATCGCTGCGTGTGCGCGACGGCCTCTCGAAAGATGTTTCCGAGGTCGTCGCCAAACTTTTGGGCTGAGGACGGATCAGGAATCAGGAATCAGATGACAGGAATCAGATCAGTTACCGGTGGCTTCGCCGCCGGAGAAGAGCAACAAAACACCGATCGGTTTTCATCTGACTACTGAGACCGAAGGCCGTCCTATCTTCTGTCCTCAGCCTTCTGTCTTCTGTCTGGACATCGCGTGGCGGGTACGGCAGAATACGGCGCCTTTGTCGTTGGTGCCACATTTGTCGCCTGTTTTCGGAAAGAATTTTGATGAAAGAATCGTCTTCCCCATCGCGTTCGACCTGGAGTAGCCGCTGGGCCTTTATTTTGGTCACGATCGGTTCTTCCGTCGGGCTGGGAAATATCTGGAAATTTCCGTATATGATCGGCTTGCAGGGCGGTAGCGCGTTTGTGCTGATATATCTTCTGTGTATTCTGCTGATCGCGTGGCCGCTCTTCATGGCGGAAATCCTGATCGGGCGGCGCGGCGGCGGGAATCCGGTCTCGGCGATGGCGACGACGCTCGCGGAATGCGGCGCGTCGCGTTCTTGGCGCGCCTTGGGCTGGGTCGGCGTATTGAGCGCCCTCGTGATCCTGTCGTTTTACAGCGTTGTCGCAGGCTGGGTCGTCGATTATCTCTGCAAGGCGCTTGTCGGCGCGCGGGTCGAGACGGCGCTGGAGGCGAAACGCGCTTTCGACGCCCTGCTCGGAAATCCGCTTCAACTGATTCTCTGGCACACCGTATTCATGGTGCTGACCGTCGGAGTCGTCGCGCGGGGCGTCGTTTCGGGCATCGAGCTTGCAAACAAAATCATGATGCCGGGACTCTTCCTGATCCTCGTCGGCCTCGTCTTTTGGGGCGCGGTCGCCGGAGACATGCCCGCGGCCTTGCATTTCCTCTTCGATGTTCATTTTGAAGCGATCACACCGAAGGTCTTTCTCGCGGCCGTGGGTCACGCCTTTTTTACGCTGAGCCTCGGAATGGGCGCGGTGATGGCCTACGGCTCGTATCTCGACAAGAAAACGAGCATCGCTGGAACTTCGATCTGGGTCGTCGCCTGCGATACGCTTGTCGGGCTGCTCGCCGGACTCGCCATTTTTTCGCTGACTTTCCGTTACGGTCTGGAACCGAGCGAAGGGCCGGGCTTGATTCTGCAAACCCTGCCACTCGCGTTTTCCCATATGCCCGGCGGGCGCGTCTTTGCCGTCCTCTTTTTCCTGCTCGTTACGTTCGCGGCCTGGACGTCGGCGATCTCCTTGCTCGAACCCTTCGTCGCGTGGCTGATCGAAAGCTTCGGCGTACGCCGAGCGATCGCCGCTTGGGGGACGGGGGCTGCCGTGTGGCTGCTGGGGGCGGGCGTTTGTCTTTCGTTCAACGCGTGGTCGGAATACACGCTGTTCGGCCATAATCTTTTCGACGCGCTGGATGTCGCAACGAGCCGTTTCACGATGCCGCTTTCGGGTGTCGCGATCGCCGTTTATGTCGGCTGGGTGATGAGGAAAAGAGTCGTCGCAGAAGAGATGTGCCTTTCGGGCGGAGTTTTTTCCGTGTGGTTCGCCGTCGTGCGCACCCTTGTCCCGGTCGCCATCGCGCTTGTTTTTCTCCACGCGATCACGGGCTGATTCCCTTCGCGCCGCGCGCGCGGAAGTGGAATGAAGCGCGCGTCAAGGTTTACCGCAGCATCGCGATGACCGGCGCAGTCTCCGGGCGGACGCCGCGCCAGAGAAAAAAGCACTCCGCGCCCTGTTCGACGACCATTCCGAGTCCGTCGACGGTTTGCTTTACCCCGGCGGCTTGCGCGGCGCGCAGGAAGGGCGTCGCGCCCTTCTGGTAAAACAGGTCGTAGGCGAGCGTGGCGCCTTGCCAGCATTCTTCCGGGACCGGCGGCGCTTCGCCCGCGATGCTCGACGCCGACGCGTTGATTATCACGTCGAAACCTCCCTTCGCTTTGGCGAATCCGCCGCCGACGACACTGGCGGACGGCGCGGATTTCCCGAATTCTTCGGCCAGCGAAACCGCTTTGGACGGCGTACGGTTCGCAATGAAGATCGAGGCGGGTTTTTCGGCCAGAAGCGCGCCGAGCGCGCCACGGACGGCGCCGCCCGCGCCGAGCAACAGAATGCGCGCACCCCGGATCGAGACGTTTTGATTGCGCGTGATGTCGCGCACGAGGCCGACGCCGTCGGTGTTGTCGCCGAGGATCGAAGCGTCGTCACGGAACGAGAAGCTGTTGACGGCGCCGGCGGCTCGTGCGCGCGGCGTGAGTTCGTCGGCGAGCGCGAAAGCCTCAATCTTGAAAGGGATCGTGATATTGGCGCCTTTGCCGCCGTCCTCCTGAAAGTGGCGCACGGCCTCGGCGAAACCGTCGAGCGGCGCGGCGATCTTCCCGTAGTCGATCGTGTGACCGCATTGACGGGCGAAAGCCGTTTGTAGCGCGGGGGATTTCGAGTGCGCGACGGGGTTGCCGATAACGGCGTAGCGGTCGGTCATGAAACGCCTTTCATGGAAGACGCGCTCGTTCCTTGAGCCAGACCAGACCGCGCCAGAGCGGGAGCGAGAAGAGCACGACGACGACGAGGCGCGCGACCTGGAAGGACGTGACGAGCGGGACGCCGAGTTTCAGGATTTTGGCGGTAATGCACATTTCCGAAAGCCCGCCCGGAGAAGTCGCGAGGATCAGCGCGGCGGGCGATTCGTCCATCATCAAGGCCAGAGCGACGCCGAAGGCCGCCGAGACGACGATCGTAAAAAGCGCCGTCAGCAATGTGGCGACGATCAGGCGGCGCGATTCGGTGCGAAGGCTCGGCTTGAAGCGCGTGCCGAGCGAACATCCGATCAATATCTGCGCGGCGTTGACGAAACCCGTCGGTATGCTCGACGTCGGGAGGCCAAAGGTCGTGAAACTCAAGCTGACGATGAGCGGCGCGAGCAGCCATGCGTTCGGGATGCGAAGCCTCGCGAAGAGAAAGCTTGCGACGACCGCGATACAGAACATCCCAAGAAAATACTTCGGAACGAAGACCGACGACGACGGCTCGAAAAGGGAACTGCCGACCGCGCCGCTCAATGTGACCGCGATCGGGACGGTCAGGACGACGAGCAGTATCCGTATCGAGTGCGAAAAGGCGACGAGGTCGAAGCGCGCGCCGGCGTGCTCGGCGAGAATGGCCATCTCGGTCGCGCCGCCGGGGATGCTCGCGAAGTACGAACTGATCGCCGACGTTCCGGAAATTCGTTTGAAAAGCAGCGCGCCGGTCGCGCCGATCACAATGCCGGCGAACGAGGAAAAGAAGATATACGCGCCAAAGTCGAGCATCTGGCGGCTGACTTCGTTGGTGAAATAGAGACCCAGCGAGCAACCGATCACGAGCTGCCCCGCTTGGCGGCTTCCCGGAATCGCCTTGGGGCCCGATCCGCGCACACCCGATGCGCCGACCGCGAACATCGGGCCGACCATCCAAGGCAGGGGGACGTGGAGTAATTTGAACAGAATTCCGGCGGCGACGCTCAAGGTCAGCGTAAGAACATAAGGTTTCAGCGAGTGAAGCATGCCGCGGTCGTCGGAAAAGTCCAAAGACTGTTATCTTATTCCTTTTTTTACGGCGTCGGGATGCCCCGGCGTCGTTTTGTTGTGCGTATCACCTGACGTAAAATGAGCTTTCATGAAATCGGGGGTGAGGCTGCATGACCGGTATTTTTCAAAAACTCGGCATCCTTGCGGGAATATTGCTCTGTATCCTGATCGCGCGCAGGCTGTACGTCGGCAGGAAGAAAATAAATCCCCGTCACGTCAGGATTCATTTCAGAAGGGGAACAACGCCGAGTAGCCCGGGGAAGCAGCTTCTCCTGATTGGCGCGACGAAGACCGAGCATTGCGTCGTTTCGCTGGTTTTCTTCATCGTTCTCGCGCTCATGCTTTTGTTCGGAGTCTTCGACGGGAACGTGCAAGACGAGAGGTACTGGATAACGGTCGGTTTGGGATTCGTCTTCGCGTGTTTCTGGCTCTACGACGACCGTATCCCGAAGTTGGCGTACCATGAAAACGCCATTATTGTGATCCAGAGTCCCATAAAAAACGGGGCACCTGAAAAAAGGCGGATTTACTGGTTGAACGAATACGATTATCTCGAATCCTTCGACATAACCGCCAAGATCTATTCAAGGCTTAGGCTATGTGAGTATGAATACCGAAGCTTCTCTTATCGGCTCATCAAGGACGGCCGGGTTGTTCGAATCTTCAACAGGGAGAATTATGATCTTTTGGAGGTCGAGAAAATCTACACGACGGCGAATCCGAACGTCGAAAGCGTCGAAAACTTCGGCAAGCGCTCCGAATGCGAGTGGATAAGGTAGGGCTTTGTTCCGCCTCCGGGTGATTGAACGGTATTTTCACTTTTCGGGGGTTTCGTCGAAATTCTGCGATAATCTTTCCTTTGACATCCGGCTTTTCGGAAAATCCTGAAGTGGTCCTTTGTAATTCGGAACGTGTGAAAAACAATAAACTCCTCATCAAGCTGATCTCTCCGCGTTTGAGCCTGCGGCCGATGGATTCGGAGATGAAGCGCAAGATGGCGCCCCCGCTCTCGCTTGTAACGCTCGCTTCGCTGACTCCGAAGCGGCATACGGTCTATATCGAGGACGAGAATATCGGCGCGATCAACTTTGACGACGCGCCCGACCTCGTCGGCGTCACGGTGACCGTCGACACCGTCCGCCGCGCTTTCGAGATTTCGCGGAAGTACCGCGAGCGCGGGATCAAGGTCGTTTTCGGCGGGATACACGCGAGCGCGTGCCCCCATGAGATGACGCCGTATTGCGACACAGTGTGCGTCGGCGAAGCCGAGACGCTGTGGGAGAAAATCCTCGACGACTTCATCGAAGGCCGGATGGAGGCCCTGTATTTCAATACCGAGCCGACCGACCTTTCGCGCGTCCCCGTCGCCGATTGGCGCTTCATCAAGCACAGGAACCGCTACCTTTACAATAATCTGATCGTCACGAGCCGGGGTTGCCCGTTCCGGTGCGAGTTTTGCTACAACAGTTGCGATTATATCGTCGGGAAATACAGGAACCGGCCGATCGAAGACGTGGTCGCGGAAATCGACCGGATCGGGACCCGCCAAATCATGTTCGTCGACGATAATTTCATCGGCGACCCGCGCTGGGTCGACGCTTTTCTCGACCGGATCATGGGAATGGGGCTGATTTGGCACGCGGCGGCGTCGACGAATATCGTCCACCTGCCCGGTTTGATCGAGAAGATGGCGAAATCGGGCTGTCGCAGCCTTTTCATCGGTTTCGAGTCGATCGATGAAAATTCGATTCGCAGCGTCAACAAGCGGCAAAACCGGGTGTCCGAATACGAAGGGCTGATTCGGCGTATCCACGATAACGGAATGATGGTGAACGCAAGCCTCGTTTTCGGCTTCGACGACGATACGCCCGAGACGTTCACAAAGACTCTCGAATGGCTCGTGAAAAACCGGGTCGAAACGATGACCGGGCATATCCTGACGCCTTACCCGGGGACGGCGCTCCACAAGCGTCTGGAAAGCGAGGGGCGCATCATCCGCCGGGATCTGGAAAAATACAACACGGCGTACGCTGTTTTCAAACCGAAGAATTTCACGCCGGAAGAATTGGAGGCGTCGTACAGAAAGCTTTACGACGATTTCTATTCCTGGCGTAATATCATGAGGCGCCGTCCCCTGAACAAGAGGATGCTCGTCTCGTATTTCCTGTTCAACCTGGGCTACCGGAAATACGGACGCCTCGTCTCTCTCGCGGGACGCTTGGGGCTAATGAACTTTCTCGGAAAGCTGGCGCGAAAGCTGGCGTATGGCATATAATCGTATGATTCCTTTTCCAAATCGCCTCTGGTCGGAGGGACAACATGATGAGAAGGCTTTTTGACTCTTCCCCGCTTTGCGCGGGCGCTGAGATTCCGAGGACTACGGATTTTTGGATGAAAACTCTGGTCGCGCTGTTCGTGCTCGCGTGCCTGATTCCGGGCGCCGCGCACGCCAAAATCTATAAATGCGTCGAGAAGGGCAAAGTGACGTATTCCAATTCACCGTGCCCGAGCGGCGTGTCGGGCGGCGTTCTCGAATTGTACGATTCGGGGAAAGAGGATGGCGGCATCACGCTTTCCGCGAAACCGGCGCCTTCGGTTTCCACGGGCGAGGGGGCAATACCGACCGGCGTACCCCCCGGCGCGTCGCCCGACGTGCTCGACGCGCTGAAGAACGCGCTCTTCGGCAAGAAGGCCCAACCGCAGACTGGGGAGACGCCCGCGACGGCGGACGCCGTGATGAAACAAATCGAACTCCTGATCCGTCAGCGCGATCCGGGCAATAATACCGCCGAGCGCTCTGGCGCGGAAAACTCTCCTGAAGGATACTGAAAGAAAGCGTCGTTTTTCGGATGTGCGCCACTTTTTGACGCCGTGCTTGTCGCTCCACTTTTTTGCGGCGCCTGAGCGTGTTCAATCGCGCTTTCCAGAATGAAAACACGTTGAAGGCATTTCAAGGAATCGTCGAGGTCGAAGGATGAAATCGCTCAAAGAACTTTATCGCGTCGGCCTTGGGCCTTCGAGCAGCCACACGATGGGGCCACGCTTCGCGGCCCTGTCTTTCAAGCGGGCGCTTCCCGAATCGACCGAGCGCGTCCGCGTTACGCTGTACGGGAGTCTCGCCGCGACCGGGCGCGGGCACTTGACCGACAAGGCCGTCAGCGAGCCTTTCGCGCCGATGCCGGTCGAAATCGACTGGCGCGCCGAGCAGCAGTTGCCGGTACACCCGAACGGGATGCGCTTCGAGGCTTTGGGGTCTTCGGACGACATACTGGCTTCGCGCGTCGTCTACTCGATCGGCGGCGGCGCCCTGCTCGACGCCGACGGGAACTCCGGTGACGGCGCGGAAATCTATCCCTACGCCTCGATGCGCGAGATCATGGATCGTGCCGAGGCCGAGGAACTTCTGCTCTGGGAATTCGCGTGGAAGCACGAGGGGCGCGCGCTCTGGGATCATCTGGAAAAAGTCTGGGACGCGATGCGCGACGCGATCCACCGCGGGATCGATACCGAGGGCAAGCTGCCGGGGTCGCTCAAGGTTCCCCGGAAGGCTTCGTCCTACCACGCACGTGCGCAAAGCCTGTCGAGCGAGTTCGGGCAGACCGCGCGCCTGTTCGCCTATGCGCTCGCCGTTTCGGAAGAGAACGCCTCCGGAGGTGTCGTCGTGACGGCGCCGACCTGCGGTGCGTCGGGCGTCCTCCCGGCGGTTCTTTTCTTGTTACGCCGCCGCTTCGACGTGACCGACGAAAAAATTTTTCGCGCGCTTGCGACGGCGGGGATCATCGGTAACATCGTCAAGACCAACGCGTCGATTTCAGGCGCCGAAGTTGGTTGTCAGGGCGAGGTCGGAACGGCGTGCGCGATGGCCGCCGGCGCGGCGGCGCAGTTGCTCGGCGGGACGATTCGACAGATCGAGTACGCCGCCGAAATGGGGCTCGAACACCATCTGGGACTGACCTGCGACCCGATCGGGGGTTACGTGCAGATTCCCTGCATCGAGCGCAACGCGATCGCGGCCGTCCGGGCGGTCGACTGTGCCGCTTACGCGCTCCTCTCCGACGGGCACCACATCGTTTCCTTCGACGAAGTCGTGCGGACGCTCCTCGAAACGGGGCACGATATCAAGGCGAGCTACCGCGAGACCGCCGAGGGCGGGCTTGCGAAAGTTCACTATTCCTTGCACGGAAAGTCCGCGAAGGGCTTTTCTGGAATGGGGAGTTGATCGGGCGGGGGAAACGGAGGAGAAATCCCGTTACCCGCCGCGTCAGCGACGATCGGGAAAGGGGATCAGTCGGCCTCCAGCGCGCGCCTCTCCGCGCGCAACAGGGCGATCCGGTCGCTTAAGACGCTGTTTTCGGCTTGGTATTTCGCCGTAATCGCCTGTACCCGGACTTGCAGACTTTGCCGCGCAAGCGCGTTGAAGTTGTTCGCGGCGAGTTCATCGGCCTGTTTTTGCACTTCGGCGGCCTCCACGTTCATCCGGTCGAGGTTGCTCTTGATCGTGTATCCGTTTTGGCTGATCTCGGAGTCGATTTCGCGTATTTTGCGTTCTCTGGATAGCTTGTCGAGCGTTCTTTTCTCGCTGTTTTGCCCGGTTTGCGCGGGAGCGGCCGATTCGAGCGCGCGCCTTTCCGCGCTCAAAGAGGCGATCTCGCGAATCAACACGGTGTTTTCGACCCGATATTTCGACACGAGTGCGCGCATCTGAACGTGCAGGCTTTGTTGCGCAAGCGCGTTGAACAGGTTCTTGCCGACTTCATCGGCCTCCTTTTGCAGCTTCTCGATCTCGTTGTTCATCCGGTACAGCCCGTTTTTGATCGCGATTTCCTTCTCGGAAATTTCGAAATCGATCTCGCGCAAGCGGCGTTCCCAAACGATTTTGTCGAGATAATCCTTTTCGCTGTTCTTTACGGCTTGGGGCCGGGGCGCGTTTCCGGCGGGGGCTTCGAGCACTTTGCCGTCCATCTCCGAAGGGCAGGGCTGATCCGAAAGGAGGATTTTCCCCAAAGAAGTACACCGGTACATCTCCGCCGCCGCCGCGCCGGAAAGCAGAGCGAGAGAAAATGCGAATATAATTTTTTTCATGGGGTGCCTCTTCTGAAAATCACCGCTTGGATGGTCGACAACAAAGCGGCGAACAAGTTCCATTACAAAGATCACTCCCTCTCGAAAAGCGCGATCGATTCGACGTGCGAAGTGTTCGGGAACATGTTGACGACGCCCGCGCCGCGCAGCCGATAGCCTTTTTGAGAGACGAGGATGCCCACGTCGCGCGCAAGCGTCGCCGGGTTGCACGAGACATAGACGATCCGGCGTGGGCCGTCGTCGCCGATCGACTTGACGAGTTCGACGGCGCCCTCGCGCGGTGGGTCGATCAGCATGCGGTCGAAACGACCGAGAGCGCTCAGGGAATCCGGCGTCGTTTCAAAGAGATTGGCTTCCACGAAGCGCGCGCGGCCGGTCAGATCGTTGAACGCCGCGTTTTCACCGGCGCGGCGGACGAGTCCGGCACTGCCTTCGACGCCGACGACCGTCGCGCCGCTTCGCGCGATCGGCAGACTGAAATTGCCGAGTCCGCAGAACATGTCGGCGATCGTCTCGCCGCTTTTCGGCGCGAGGAGCGCGAGCGCACGGCGGACGAGGACGCGGTTGACGGCGGGGTTGACCTGCGTGAACTCGGTCGGCGAGAAATGATGCGTCACCCCGAAGTCGGGCAGGCGGTAAAAAAGCTCGGCGCCGTCGAGCGGGTAGAAGCGATAGACCGACGCGGGTCCCTTCGGTTGGAGGTAAAAGACGACGCCGTGACGGTCGGCAAAGCGGCGCAGCGCCTCTTCGTCGGTATCGTCCAGAGAATCGAGTATCCGGAGAACGAGCGCCGACATCGCGTCCCCGACGGCGACCTCGATCTGCGGCATCGCCGTCGCGATCGAAAGATTTGCCACGAGTTCGCGCAAGGGCACGAGCAGCGCGGAAATCCTGGGCGGAAGGTTCGGGCATTCCCGCATGTCGGCGACGTAACTGCTCCTGCGTTCGTGAAAGCCGATGAGCATACCGCCTTTCTTCGGGACGAGACGCGCCGAGAGGCGCGCCCGCGCCCGATACGCTGCCGGCGTACCGTAGATCGGCGCGTAGAGTTCGTCGGGCTTCACGCGGGCGATGTGCCAGAGATTCGACTCGAGGAGAAGTTGCTTGGCCGCGACCTGCGCTTCCGGGGCGAAATGCCGCATGCTGCACCCGCCGCAGACGCCGAAATGCGGGCAACCCGGGGCGGAGCGGTACGGCGATGCTTTCAGCACGCGCTCGACGCGCGCGATTTCGTAGGTCGGCTTTTTACGATAGCTCGTGTATTCGACGCGCTCGCCGGGGAGCGCGCCTTCGACAAAAACAGTCTTGCCTTCGAGACGGGTGACCCCCCGCGCTTCGTGGTCGAGCGATTCGATGATTCCGGTCGGCATGCTTCGTTTTTTCGGGGAAAGAGCGGCAATCTATCACTCGCGACGTGTCTTGGGGGATTTTCTTCGCTCGATCGCAGGTTGATTCTTTTTCCGGATCGCCGCCGGTCGAGCTCTTCCGTTGGTGGCAGTTGTCCGGAAATTCCGAACAACTGAATTCTCGTCCAGTTCCCCGTTGATCTCTTCCGTCGGTGGCAACTGTTCGGAAATTCCGAACAGTTGAGGCATCGTCCAGTTCCCCGTTTGCGAGACGGTCAATTACTCAGGCGCTCCAGGTTTTGCAGCGAAAAGCGCCGCAACTCTTTTGCCAGGTAGGGGGGCAGAGCGACCGATGAAGTTTCAGCGGTTTGCGTCGCAGATGCTCTGGAGGGCCTGGAAAGTTTGGAAAGGCGATAAACCCCGATCAAGCGTTTATAATGCCGACTGCCGTTACAACATAACATCGCTGGGAGACCATGTCGGGGAATACGTTTGGGCGCCTGTTCAGGCTTACGTCGTTTGGCGAATCGCACGGCCCGGCGATCGGGGGCGTCGTCGACGGCTGTCCTCCGGGCT
>JAISDL010000215.1 GCA_031264825.1 Accumulibacter sp.
CGCTCGAGCTTTTACGCCATGTCGGTCTTCCAGCTCTCCGAAGCTCTGCGGGCGGCAAAAAATTCCAACGCGAAGGCAAAGCCCGCGCAAAAGAAGGCGCCCCGTCCCGCACGGCGGAAGACGTAGGCAGTACGCGGAATCAGGAAAGATTTTCCGGCGTCAGTCCGCCGTGCTTGATCGCGCGGCGGAGGCGTTCGATCGCTTCGATCTGAATCTGGCGGACGCGCTCGCGCGTCAAGCCGAGTTCGGCGGAAACTTCGTCGAAGGTTCCGGGTTCCACGCCGCCCAAGCCGTAGCGGCGCGACAACACGACGCGTTGCTTTTCCGGCAGTTCCGCAACCCATTGATTGACGAGGCGGATCACCTCGCGGAGGCGATAAGTATCTTCCGGGCCGTTCGTGGCTTCGTCCATGATCACATCGACGATCGTATGCTTGGGGTCGTCGGCGTTGACCGGCGCGTCGAGCGAAACCTCGTGCTCGCTGAGCGAGAGCGCGCGGCGAACCTCCTCGACCGAACAATCGGCCAGGTGCGCGACCTGTTCCAGCGAAGGCTTTTTCCCCGTTTCCGCTTCGAGATGGCGGAGCGCCCTCATGATCAGGTTGATTTCGCGTGAAATGTGCGCGGGGAGCCGAACCGTTCGCGCATCGTTTGCGATCGCGCGTTCGATGCCTTGGCGAATCCACCACGTCGCGTAGGTCGAAAAGCGGAAACCGCGCGACGGATCGAATTTTTCAATCGCGCGAATCAGGCCGAGGTTGCCCTCCTCGATCAGGTCGATCAGCGGAATCCCATGATTCAGGTAGTGTTTGGCGATATTGACGACGAGGCGCAGGTTGTGCTCGATCATTTTTTGGCGCGCGTCGAAGTCCCCCTTGCGCGCAAGGCTGGCGCACTCGTATTCTTCCTTCGGGGAAAACAGCGGCTTCGCGCCGATTTCGCTGAGGTAATACTGCGTTACGTCGTTGAGCAGGCCGAGTTCGGGCGCAAGAGAACCCTCCGGCGGCGCTTCAGACTCGCTGTCGAGCGCCGCCCACGTTTCCGGCGCTTCGTTTTCCTCGGAAGCGCCAAATCCGGAAATGCTCACTGCGCCCGCGCAGGCAGATATTTGAGCGGATCGAGCGCCTGACCGTTATTGCGGACTTCAAAATGAAGTATGACCTTTCCGGCCTCGGTTCGACCCATTTCCGCTATTTTTTGCCCGCGTGAAACCGATTGCTTCTCCTTGACCAAAATCTTGCTGTTGTGCGCATAAACGGTCACCAATTTCGCGCCGTGACTGACGATGACCATATTGCCGTAACCGCGAAGCGTATTGCTGACGAGAATCACCCGACCGGCTTCCGCGGCGTTGATCGGCGCGCCGATGCGCCCGCCGATATCGATCCCTTTGTTGTCGTTCCCGTTGTAATTCTGAAGAACTTTCCCGTCGGCGGGCCAGACCCAGCGGCTTTCATCGACGGCGACCGGCGGCGTCGCTTCGGCCCTCGTTTCGCCGTTTCCCCCGCGCGCTTTTGCCAGCGCCTCGTCGGAATACGCTTCTTTTCCGGCTTTCGGTTCGGTCTTGAGCGCGGCGGTCGCCGCAGGCGCTCCAGAGGTATCCAGAGGCCGCGACTCGACCGTACCCGCCTCAGTCCCGACCGGCTCGGCGACTGCCGCGGGCGTGGACACAGGCGCGACCGGTATTTTCAGCGTCTGCCCGACCGCGAGTTGGTCCGGGTTTTCGATATTGTTGGCGGCGGCGAGTTCGCGGGGGTTGAGCCCGTATTCGCGGGAAATGCTGTAGAGCGTGTCACCGCGTTTGACGACGTAGATATTCTGCGGCACCGTCGACGACGGCTGGTCGCCCGGCCCGACCACCGGCGCGGGCGGCTGGTCGACGCACCCGGACAAGGCAGACAGAAACACGGCAATGAAGAGCAGTTTGGCGTAAATTTTCATCATCCGATTCCCGAAGCCGAATGGCTTTCATTTTGTGCCATTTTGCCACGTTTCAGGCATGGATGAAAACCGCATCCGACGGATAAAATATTTTATATTAAATCAATAAGTTACGGAAAAATATTTCTCCCTGAAACACCAGGGACACGAAAAGAAGCGCCTTTCACTCCTTGAATCTTGCGATTTTATGTACAAAACGGATGACCGGCTGTTCGATGTAACGGGCGGTGAGGGTCGAAATTCCGACGACGACGACGAGAAACAGGGGAATGCTCGCAATCAGCCTCAAGCCGATAAAGGCATCGAGGACTATGGCATGCACCAGGTAGATGGAATACGATATCCTTCCAAGAAAGGCGGCAACCGGCATGTGGATCGTCGTTCCGAAGAGGTGATGATGCAGGATCACCATCGCCGTTCCAGACGAAGCGAGAAGGCTCAGAAGGTACCAGGCAAGATTCCTCGTCCCCGGATAGGGGATTGCAACGGTAAGAATCATCAACGCAAACCCGAGGATTCCCAGCCATTTCGTTTTGAGTACGTGCGGCACGGCATCCATCCCGACCGAGACGGCGACGAGTGCGCCGAGGATGAAATGATCATAGTACAGAAGAGAAACCGACGAGACGGATACGCCCAGGAGGACCGAAATTTTCGCGCACACGCTGATCAGGGCGACGATTCCGAGAACGTGAAATACTTTCTTCGTCGCAAGACCGATCCAGAGAATGAAAGGAAAGCTGACGTAGAACCCGCATTCGGCGATGAGCGTCCATAACACGCCAAATCCGTAACCCACCCATTCGCTCGCAGTGTACTGAAACGTCAGTATCCCGAAAAACGTCCTCTCGCCTCCGCCTCCCGCCACAATTCCGAACCTGCGCGCATCGAACAGAAAGAAGTATGCCGTCATCCCGACGACCGAAAGAAAGTACATCGGGTAAATGCGCGCAATCCGCCTGACGAGAAAAATACCGATGTTTCTCGGCGTCATCATGCCTTTACGCATCAGAATGCGCGCGATCAAATAACCGCTCAGGGCGAAAAAAACGCTCACACCGCAGGGGCCGCCCGGCGCCAAACGCGGAAGCGAATGACCGAAAACGACGGCCAAAGCCCCGAAGGCTCTCAGGCAATCGAGAAGTTCGATGCGCTCGGGCCCACCAGCTTCCGGGGCGCCGTCGAGAGAAGACGGAAAACCTCTATTCATGCGGAGAGAGGATTGACTTCATGCGCCGGAACCAGGAAATTCCACCGAAAACCGTCGCCGGGGAACGAAGGGGACGACGGGCAAGACGATGGACCGGAAACCCCGCCCGTAACGCCCGACGCGATTCTCGCCGTTCAGGCAAGGGTTTCACGACGCGCCGGGGAAGGTCTTCAACTCATCGTTGTTTGTTCCAATCCCACGGCGGGATCGGATTGGGGTCGATCCAGAGTCCGCGCCTTCCTCTCCGTGCCCGTGCTTCGAGCGCTTTGAGTTGGGCGTCGACCGCATTTTCTCTTGCGACCCAGGCAACGCCGCGGCTCAACTGTTCGAGCGTCGAATCAATCGGGTTCTTATTCGGATCGGCGTAGCAGTGGACGCGCCCGACGACTTGCCTGTTTTTGTCCACCGACTCGACGACGACCTCGGCGCTTTTTTTCTCGCATATCCTGACCAGGTAGTCCCTTGCGCGCAAACCATAGGGTTGCCTCAAACCCGGCGCGTCGATCCCGGCGAGCCTGACCTTCAACTCGACGCCGTCGGAGCGGCGGAGCGTCAGCCGGTTCCCGTCGGTCACCTCGGAAACCACACCGGAGACCACGTTCCGCGCGTCCGGCTCGGGGTCGGAAAAAACGTCGCGCACTTCGCCGCGCCCATCGTATACCGGCTCGGTACGCGCGCCCGTGGGCGCCCTGTCGGGCAAGGACGCCGATGGTGTTTCGGAGGGTTTTTCAAAGGGCTTTCCGGGCTGCCTTTCATAGACGGAAGCAAGCGGAGTGCAGGCCGCGAGGACGAACGGGAGACAGACGAGGCAAAATATCTTTTTCATATTCGTTTCAAAAACCCATGACGTTTCAGGAATCGATCGAAACCAAGGAGGCCGAAAAAACGGATCGCGGATTATGGATCGTGAATTGTGAATTGCGGATTTTGAATTGCATCCTTCATCAAAAAATCCCTGCCATGCCACACGGCTACGCGTATGGATCGACAGGAGCAAAACACGCCCGCCGCTCAGGCGACGTGAATTATATCCCGAATTATGCGCGTTTTGTATATCTTGTAACCCCCAGACGCTCGAACGGAGCGCACGAGCCGCCCGAAAACCGCCGTCGGCGCAATCGAACGCCTAGGCACGCGGCAAACCATTCGGGAAATGGAATAAAATCTCCGGACGCTTGCGTTTTTCCAGTCTTTCTGAAATTCTAACGCCATTCTCACCGTTTTCCACGCCCCGGAGTCGCCGATGAATCGGAAAAATTTCCGCCTCTTGTTCTTTTTTTTCGTGTTTTCGTCCCTCGCGCACGCGCAAACGTCCTTCCTCGAACTGAACGCGGGCTTTTACCGGATCGAGGCCGAGGTCGCCGCCGACCCGCAGACGCGGCAGCGGGGTCTGATGCACCGCCGGCAAATGCCCGCCAACCGGGGAATGCTTTTTGTTTTTACCGAAGCGGGGAAACACTGCATGTGGATGCGCAACACCTTCATCCCTCTTTCGGTCGCCTTCCTCGACGAGGACGCCACAATCATCAATATCGAGGACATGCGCGCGCAAACCGACGACAACCACTGCGCGGTGCGCCCCGCGCGCTACGCGCTCGAAATGAATCTCGGATGGTTTTCGGGCAAGTATATCCGCGCCGGAACACGGATCGGCGGCCTCGAAAAAGCGCCTCGCGTACGATAGCCTGGCCGAACACCCCCGACCCATCGACCCCACGACCTACCGACCTGCCGACCCTTTGAAGCTTCGTCAACCGGAGAATGAATCATGCCGAAAAAATCGTTTGTCTCGTCCTTGCGTGAATTCCCGCTGGATCGCGCCTTCACCTGGTTTGAATCCGGCCCCGTCCTCCTGGTCGGTACCGCGTGCGAAGGAAAGGCCAACATCATGACAGTCAGTTGCCACATGTCGATGGGTTTTACGCCTCTTTTAGGCTGCATGCTCGGCCCGTGGAATCACACCTACGAAATTCTGCGCAAAACGCGCCGATGCGTCGTTTCGGTTCCCGGCGCCGACTTGATGGAAATCGCGGTCGACGTCGGAAATTGTTCCGGGGCCAGCGTCGACAAGTTTGCCCGTTTCGGCCTGACGTACCGCTTGGGCGAAGAGAGCGGCGCGCCGCTGATCGAAGAATGTCTCGCCAACCTTGAATGTGTCGTCAGAAAAATACCGCCGCGCGGCGGCCCGTACCAGTTTGTCCTCGAAGGCGTCCGCGCGTGGCACAACCCCGACCGTGAAGAAAAGCGCTTCTTCCACGCGCGGGGCGACGGTTTCTTCATCATCGACGGAGAAACGCTGAACCTGCGGGACCGGATGGTCAAATGGCAGGATTGCATTTGACGGGAAAATCGGATGGCATAACGAGAAATCCTCCGCGAAAGCCGGTATAATTCGCCGATTCATCCGGGGAAAGACTCATACGAATGACGGCACGCATCCATTTCGCCCGCCCTTTTTCGCGCAGACCGGTCGCCACGGCGATTTTTCTCGCGCTCCTCTGGCTTTCCGGTTGCACGACGCTGGAATCCCCTCCTGAAGAAACCCTCTCCGCCGAAACGGCCCCCACGGACTCCGACGCCTCGAACGCCGCCGATTCCGACGCCGCACACGCGGACATTTTTCAGCGAATGCGCGAAGGCTTCTCGATGCCGGACATCGACGACGACCTCGTCCTCCGCCACCAGGAAATCTACCTGGGTCATCCCGGCAGTTTCCGGCTGATGGTCGCGCGGAGCCGTCCCTACCTTTACCATATCGTCGAAGAGATCGAAAAACGCGGAATGCCGACGGAACTCGCGTTGCTCCCGATGGTCGAGAGCGCCTACGACCCGATGGCGTATTCGCGCTCGAAAGCCTCCGGTCTGTGGCAATTCATTCCGTCGACGGGCCGGTATCACAAACTCGAACAGAACTGGTGGCTCGACGAGCGGCGCGACATCCTCGCCTCGACGTCCGCCGCGCTCACTTATTTCGAAGCGCTCTACGAGCGGCACGGCGACTGGCACCTCGCGCTCGCCTCGTATAACTGGGGCGGTGGCGCCGTCGGGAAAGCCATCGCCAAAAATCAGGATCAAGGGCTTCCCACCGATTATCGAAGCCTCAGCTCGATGCCCGAAGAGACGCGAAATTACGTCCCGAAGCTCCAGGCGCTGAAAAACATTTTCAGAGACCCCGAACTTCTCGACGCGCTGGAGATTCTCCAAATCCCCAACGCGCCGTATTTCGACACGATCGACTTTGCGCCGAGCATCGACGTCAAACTCGCCGCGTCTCTCGCCGAACTTTCCGAACAGGAATTTTTTGCGCTCAACCCCGCGCACAACCGACCGGTCATCGTCTCGAAGTCTCCGATCCTTCTTCCCGAAGGGCAGGTCGGCGTTTTTGCGAAAAACATCCGGGAACACATCGAAAAGAAGAAACCGCTTTCCTCGTGGCAACTCACCACGCTCCGCGCGGGAGAAACGCTCGACGATGTCGCCCGACGCTTCGACATGACGCTCATCGACCTGACGCGCGCGAACGACATTGGAAAAAATTTCACGCCGCGTCCCGGTTTGAGCCTTCTCGTCCGGGGAAACAAGGGCGGAGAACCGCTCACCGACGAAACGCTCTCGCGCTCCTTGCAGTTTCCCGAAAGCGAACGCGACTCCGGCTTCGTGACCGGACGCTACTACACGATCCGCAAGGGTGACACGCTACCGCTCATCGCGCGCCGGACGGGCGTTTCCGTCAAGGAAATCCGGCGTCAGAACAAGCTGCGCGGCGACCTCATCATCGCCGGAAAACGCCTCGTCATCCCACGCCCGACCGTTTCCTACGGCATCCCGTCCCGACGTCCCGCGCCCGCGTCCGTCGCGTCCTCCGCCCCGGCGTCCACGCAAAGAACGATGAACTACACAATCCGTCCGGGCGATACGCTCACGTCGATCGCTCGGCAATACCGCGTCGCCGTCGACGACCTGATGCGCTGGAATCGCGTTTCGCCGACAAAACTCCGTCCCGGGATGATTCTCCGCATCGTATTCGCGCGCATGCCGCGCGCCCAGCGCGCCCCCTGACCCGACACCCTCCGCCGCCCAAGGGCGCCGCGTCGGCGCCCGTCTCGCATGTTCCCGGTTTTTCTCCATCTTCGCACGCGAGGTCTTGAAAAGCGACCGCCCCGCCCCTATCTCACCGACAAGCCGTTGAAAAAAGACGGTCATGCATTCACGAACAGAAAGGAGAAAAAATGTTCAGAACTTTATTTCCCGGCGATTTTTTCAGCGATCTGAATCGCCTGCAACGCCAGTTGCTGCGCTTCTCCGGCGACACGGGCAGCATTCGCGGTTTCGGTCGCAGCGGCTTCCCTCCGCTCAATGTCGGAACGACCCCGGATTCGGTTGAAATTTTCGCGTTTGCGCCGGGGCTCGACCCGGCGAGCATCGACCTCTCGATCGAACGCGGCCTCCTGAGTCTATCGGGAGAACGCCGGAACGAGTTGCCCCCGGAAGAAGGCAAGTCGGCAATCCACATCAACGAGCGTTTCAGCGGGAACTATCGGCGCGTCGTCAGCCTCTCGGACGACATCGACCCGGAAACGGCGAGCGCGAGCTACAAGGACGGCGTCCTGCACGTCCAGGTCAAACGACGCGCAGCCGCGGTCCCGCGACGCATCGACATACGCTAATTCAGGAGAAAATCACCATGAGTGAAACCACCCAAACGACCGACCGCGCGGAAGCGCCGGTCTTGCAGCCTCCGGTCGACGTCTTCGAGGACGACTACGGCATTACGCTCTACGCCGACATGCCGGGCGTTCCGAAAGAAAAACTCCACGTCCGCATCGACGCCGAAGCGCTTGCGATCGAAGGTGAAATCGACTTCCCCACCATCGAGGGTCTGGAAGCCAGCCACGTCGAAGTGCAATCGCCGCGCTTCCAGCGCGCTTTCACGCTTGGAAAAGAACTCGACGGCGAAAAAGCGCAGGCCGAGTTCAAAAACGGCGTGCTCAAGCTGAGAATTCCGAAGCTCGAACAGGCCAAACCGCGCAAGATCGAAGTCCGCATCGACTGACCGTTCAGGAGACAGGAGACAGGAAACAGATGAAAACCGATCGGGTTTTTGTTGATCTTTTCCGGTGGCAACGCCGCCGGTAACTGATCTGATCCCTGTCATCTGATTCCTGATCCCTGATTGGCACGGCACGCCGTGCCCCTACAAAATCGCGCGTCGACGATCTCCGCGTGGGCGGAGATTCACCCACTATGCATAGGTTGGGGTGAGCGTAGCGAACCCCAACGAAAGGCAAAATGACCACGTGAGATGCGCTGTGCGAAGCGCTACGGTTTTGACACCCAAATTCCCCCTGACAAAGGAGGAGGTGGGGGTGGGTTTCAGGAATCAGATGTCAGGAGACGGGAGACAGATTATTTTCCGGCGCATCCGGCCACATATTTCTCTGTCTCCTGTCCTCTGCCTCCTGTCTCCTGATACCTGAGCCTCACCCGGAAGCGGCTGCCGCCTTCTGGAGGGACTTCGAGCGCGATGCGCCATCCTTCGTGCTCGCAGATGCGCTTGACGAGCGACAAGCCCAGCCCCAAGCCTTCGCCGCGCGCTTCCGAGCCGCGCACGAAAGCCTGGAATACCTTGTCTCTTTCCGACTCGGCGATGCCACTGCCGCTATCTTCGACGCAAAAGCCGTCCGCATCGAGCACCAGCCGTATCCGGCCGTGGTCGGTATAGTGCAGCGCGTTGCGTAACAGGTTGTCGAGCACGGTATTGAGGAAAGCGGCGTTGTAGCGCGCGCCGCCCTTTTCTTTTTCGACGACTTCGAAATCGAGTCCCTTGGCGCGAATGCTCTCCGCCCAGCGTCGGGTCTGCGCGTTCGCCGCCGCGGCAAGCTCGACCCACGCGCCGGGGTCGACGGCGCTCGCGTCCGGGCGCTCCGCGTCTCTTTCCGAATCGTCCGCGACGCGAAGCGCGCGCGCGGGCGGTTCGGAAGGTGCGCGACGCCCCTGAGGCACCGCGCGCGCAAGCATCAGGAAGGTCTCGACCAGATTCCGCATTTCCCTGGCGGCGCGCGCGATGCGGTCGACGCGTTCGCGCGCGTGGGGCGGAAGCTCGGCGGCTTCGAGCAATTCGCAGGACGTGGCGACAATCATCAGCGGCGTACGCAATTCATGGCTCACATCGCTGGTGAACAGGCGTTCTCGCTCCATTGCGCGATTCAGGCCACGCAGGGTGTCGTCGAAAGCGGCCGCCAGACGGCCGACCTCGTCGTCCGCGTAATCCCGCGCGAGAGGGGTGCCGGGCGGGTGCGACGGGTCGAGGTCGCGTACCGCTTCGGCCAGACGACTCACCGGCGCCATGACTTTTCGCGCCACCAGACCGCCCAAGGCCCACGCGCCGACGATCGAAAGCGCGAGCGCCGCCGCCAGAACGCCGAGCATGACGCGCTCGTGGCTCTCGAATTCGTACTGGTCTTCGAGCAGGATGTAGCGTTGCCCGTCTTTTTCGCGGACGTAGGCCCAATAGTCCCTGAACTCGTTGAACCCGACCCGCGCGCTCGCCAGGTTTTCTGGAATCGCGTACCCGGGGTGGTCGGAAGCGAAGAAAGCCATGTCGTAATCCAGGCGCGGCGGCCTGCCCTGCCGCACATCGTCGAGAACGCGGTCGAGCGTCTTGTCGAGCGATTTTGAAACGAGATACCTTTCGACGTAATGCGCGACATAGACGAAGGAAAGCGAGAAGACGCCGCTGATGATCGCGGTCATCAGCGTAAACGCGACGGCAATCCGTCGGGCGAAAGGTTGCCGCGTCACGGTTTCGGTCCGCCAAGCCGAAAACCGACGCCGTGCACCGTATGCAGGAGCGGGTCGGGAAAAGGCCTGTCGATCGTCAGACGCAGTTGGTGAATATGGCTTCTGAGGCTGTCGCTGTCGGGAATGTCTTCACCCCACAGAGCCTCTTCGAGCCTTTCGCGGCGCACGACGGCGGGGCTTTCGCGCATCAGGGCTTCGAGCAGCTTCAGCCCGATCGGGTTCAATTTGAGCGCCTTTCCCGCGCGGACAACTTCGAGCGTATCGAGGTCGTAGCGTAAATCCCCGACTTCGAGCACGCGCTTCATCTTGCCCTGCGCGCGCCGCAGAACGGCTTCGATGCGCGCCGCGAGTTCCGAGAGCGCGAAAGGTTTGACGAGATAATCGTCGGCGCCGGCGGAAAAACCCGATAGACGGTCGTCGAGCGCGTCGCGCGCCGTCAGCATGATGACCGGCGTCTCGCGTCCGGCGTCCACGCGCAAGCGCCTGCACACCTGATAGCCGTCGATCGCGGGCAGCATGACGTCGAGAACGATAAGGTCATACGAACGCGTCGCCGCGAGATGCAGGCCGGTCAGCCCGTCCTCGGCGCAATCGACGATATAGCCTTCACCTTCGAGGTATTCCAGGACATTGACGAGGATGTCCCTGTTGTCTTCGACGACAAGAATTCGCATGGTTTACTCCCGAAGAAAGACGGATCGCGTCGGGCAAAAAAGCCCGCGCGCTGCGGACGGCGCGCGCAAAAAAAAGCCGTCGTCCGTCGAGAGAATTATAGCGCCGGTGCGCGCTTCGCTCCCGTTCGTAAACCGAAAGCGCAGCGCCGCATTCCGCGCCACCGCGTCTTTCGCGCGCGCTTCACGTTTTTTTTACATTTGCTTGACGCGCGCTTGACGGCGCCAATGAAAGAATGCGCCGCACCAAAGAACGCCGCGCCCGATCGACGAAACCTCCGTACCCACTATATGTCATACAGTTTATCTCCGTTTTATCACACATATAACGCCATCGCCGCGCAGGGGGCATTCGAAGGCGCGCCCGAATCGCTACGCGCCGCCCTCGCCCACGCGCGAACAAAACTGTCGGGCATGACGATCGGAAGCGGCTGGCTGATCGGGCTGTTGGCGCTTTATTTCGGCTTCGCGCTGAATTTCGCGTTCTGGCGATTCATCGTAGACAGGCTCGAAATCACGAACGTCGACATGCTCGTTTTCGCCGTCTCGCTGCCGATCCTGATCTTCATCGTCTTCGCCGGACTCTTCAGCGTGCTGCTCGTCAGGTTTTTCGGAAAGCCGACCGTCGTTTTCCTTTTGCTCGTTTCCAGCGCCGCAAACTTCGCAATGCTTCGTTTTGGCATTTTCATCGACTCCGACATGGTACGCAACGTCTTTGAAACCGACGCCCGTGAGGCCGGCGAGCTGATGACCGCGACGGGACTCGCGTGGATCGCGCTCACGGGAGTTCTCCCGGCGATCGCTTTTGCTTTCGTGAAAGTCCGTTACCGGTCGTTCAAAAAAGAAGCCGCCGCGCGCTTCACATTCTTCATCGTCGGCGCGCTCACCCTGGGCGGTTTCGCCGTGAGTTCGACGAAGGAATACGCCTCGTTCTTCCGCCAGCACAACGCCGCCAGAAAACTCGTCAACACCTTCAATATCGCCCAGGCGACCTTCGCTTACTTCCGCGAACGCGCGCTCGCGCGACGGGATTTCGCGTGGCTGGACCGAAACGCGAAATTCGAACCGCGGTCGAAACAAGCGTTGAACGCGCGTTCCGAGGCGCGCAAAAGAGTCATGATCTTCATCGTGGGCGAGACGGCGCGCGCAAAAAGTTTTTCCCTGGGAGGTTACGAGCGCGAAACCAACCCCCTGTTATCCCGGCGAGGCGTCGTCTACTTCAAGGATATGCGCTCGTGCGGAACGGCGACGGCGGTTTCGCTCCCGTGCATGTTCTCGAACAAGGACCGCCGGGAATTCAAGGTCGACGACGCGCGCTTCACGCAGAATCTTCTCGATACGCTGAAGATCGCGGGATACGACGTGTTCTGGCGGGAAAACAACAGCGGATGCAAAGGCGTCTGCAAGCGCGTCCCCACGGAAAAAACCGCTCCCCCGACCGAGAATGGTCAAAAATACCGCTTCGACGAAGCCCTGCTTGAGGGCCTCGAAGCCCGTTTGAAAGAGCCGGAAAAAAATACGGCGATTTTCCTGCACACCATCGGCAGTCACGGCCCAACGTACTACCGCCGTTATCCGGAGAGATTTCGCCGCTTCACGCCGACCTGCGACACCGCCGACCTGCAGAACTGTACGCGCAAAGCGATCAGAAACACCTACGACAACACGATTCTCTACACGGATACCGTCGTCGCCTCCGCGATCGACATCGCGCGAAAATTCCCGGAACTCGAAACCACCGTGGTCTACGTTTCCGACCACGGCGAATCGCTCGGAGAAAACAGGGTTTACCTGCACGGCCTCCCCTACGCCGTCGCGCCGAACGAACAGACACAGATTCCCCTCGTCGTCTGGATGTCGGAAACGCTGAAAAAAAACGAGCGCATCAGTGAAACCTGTGTCAGGAAGAAGGCGGAAGTCGAAAGCTTTTCACACGACAACATTTTTCACAGCGTTCTGGGTCTCCTGAGTGTGCGAACCCGGCTCTACCGGCCGGAAAAGGACATTTTCAGCGGCTGCCGCCCAAAAAGTTTTCCCGGCACGCGATGAAGGCGCGCGAGGCGCCGAAGCATAATTTTGTAATTTTTTTGTAAAATTTTCTTGACTTTCCACGTTCGAGGCGCCAAGATTGAAGCGCCGGATGAAAGTCCGGTTGAGCTTGCATATGCCTTAAGCAAAGTAGGTTATCAGTCATTTTGATCTTCCTTTCAAAAAATAAACTTTCTTGAGTTGAAAGTTGGGAAAAGGGTCGGGAAACCGGCCCTTTTCCTTTATATCTCCCGGAATTACAGTTCCAAATCGAATCTCTGCGATAAAATAAGCCTTTCGGGAGTCGCCAATCCGTCTGTCTGCTACCATCCACATCCGGCAAGGTCGGAGGTACGCCATACAAGGACGACATTCCTCCCGAACGTGAGTTTCCAACCAGAGGAAGGGTTTCGATGAACAAGAAAGCGGAAAAATTCTCAGCGATGCTGAAAGAAAACAAGATCGACTGTTTCGAAGCCGTCGAAACGCAGGACGAGTTTCAAACGGTCGCGTTCCGATCCGCGATGGAGGTCGGCGGTCAGCGTCTGCCCGTCGTCGTCATCGTCGATCAAAGCATCTTCGTGATCGTCAGGACGGTCGTCGCGAGCAACTGCATCGCCGACAACGCGGTGTGTGCGCGCGTCGAGCGTCGCATCGACGAGATGAACGGTCAGTTCAAGGTCTTCAAATACTACGTCAGGGACAACAGCCTCGTCCTCGACATGTGCATTTCGGCGAGCGAAACGGGTTTCGAGCCGGACATCGTCCGCGTCGTTCTCGACCTCGCGGTCAAACACCTCACGGAGGTATTCCCCGCGCTGATGGAAACGATCTGGGGGCAGAAGAAAAAAGAAAAAAGTCCTTCGCTCTTCTGAGCGGGGCGAAGCGTCGATCGGCAAATCGGGATTCGCTTTACAAGGCGCGAAGACCTTCGTATAATCGCATCCCTTCGCTCGGAGGGGGTATAGCTCAGCTGGGAGAGCGCTTGCATGGCATGCAAGAGGTCAGCGGTTCGACCCCGCTTACCTCCACCAGTAATACCAAGGGTTTCGGGGCATTTTCATAAAATGCCCCGTTTCTTTTGCGGGACTTTTGCGGGACTTCAC
>JAISDL010000005.1 GCA_031264825.1 Accumulibacter sp.
TTGCGTCGGCTGCGGCCGCCCGATGGACGAGGAGGAATTGAGTTATTTCGCCGCGCTCGCGCCGGTTCAGGGCGCCGTTCTTCCGAAGAGCGACGCCGAACGCGGGTCTTGAGTTTTCAGACTTCCTGCGGGTCGACTTCGAGGTGCCAGCGGAGCCGGTGCGGCGCTTTGATCGCGCCGACCGCGACGCGCCAGGCGCGCAGGAAATCCCGCAAGGCCCGCCGCGAGGGCGACTCGACGAGGAGTTGCGCGCGTTCGAGATTGGCGAGCCTCGCCATGCGCATCGGGACGGGGTCGTAGACGAAGACGTTTTCGGCAACGCCCTCATGGGAGTTGCCGGATTTGCGAGATTTGCGAGACTCCGCGTTCTCCTTCGCCGCCGCGAGAAAGGCGAGCGCGTCGGCCATGCGCGGCGCTTCGGCGCGCAGGATCGCCTGGTAGGCGTAGGGCGGAAATCCGGCCTGTCTGCGTTCTTCGAGCAGGGTGTCGGCGAACGACGGGTAGTCGTGCCGCGTGATCGCCGCGTAGAGCGGATGGTCGGGGAACTGCGTCTGTATCAGCACTTCGCCGGGCATCTCGGCGCGCCCCGCGCGGCCGGCGACCTGCATCAGTTGCGCGAACAGCCGTTCCGGCGCGCGCCAGTCGGCTGAAAAAAGCGCCGCGTCGGCGCCGAGGACGCCGACGAGCGTCAGGCCGGGGAAGTCGTGCCCCTTGGCGAGCATCTGCGTTCCGACGAGGATGTCGGCGTCTCCGGCGGTGATCCGCTCGACGAAGGCTTCCCATTGTTTGCGGCTTCGCGCCGAATCGCGGTCGATCCGCAGAATCCGCGCGCGTGGAAAGTATTCGGTGAGCGCGGCTTCGACGCGCTGCGTTCCCCGCCCGAAGGGCTGGATGTCCTGGTTGCCGCATACCGGACACGCTTTGGGGATGCGCTGTTCGCCGCCGCAGTGGTGGCAGCGCAGCCGCTGGTCGGCCAAATGCACGACGAGGTTCGCCGAGCATTTCTCACAGTGCGAGACCCAGCCGCAGTAAGCGCACACTAACACGGGCGCGTAGCCGCGGCGGTTGAGGAAGATCAGGCTTTGTTCTCCGTTTTGCAGACGCTTGTCGATCGCCGCGAGCAGCACGCCGGAGAGTCCTTCGCGCAATTTTTCCTTTCGCGTGTCGATGCGTTGAACGTCGGGCAGGCGCGCTTTTTCGACGGCGCGTTCCGTCAGGCTCAGGAGCGCGTAACGCCGAGGCGCGGAAACGTCGGCCGCATCGGTCGCGTTGGCCCAGCTCGCCAGCGACGGCGTCGCCGAACCGAGCACGATCGGGATTTTTCGTTCGCTCGCCCGGAAAACCGCGAGGTCGCGCGCCGAGTAGCGTACGCCGTCCTGCTGTTTGAACGAGGCGTCGTGTTCTTCGTCGACGACGATCAGCCCGAGTTCGGGTAGCGGCGTGAAAACGGCGAGGCGCGTTCCCACGACGACGCGCGCTTCTCCGGACGCCGCCGCGCGAAAGTTCCGCGCGCGCGCGGGTTCGCCCAGCTCGCTGTGTAAACACGCGAATCCCGCTTCGGGAAAACGTTCCCTGATCCGGTTTTCAAGCTGCGGCGTCAAATTGATTTCGGGCGTCAGCAGGAGCGCTTGCCGGCCTTCCGAGAGGGTGCGTTCGATCAGGCGCAAGTAGATTTCGGTTTTGCCGCTCCCGGTCACGCCGTGCAGGAGCCAAGCTTTGAACCCCGGTCCGTTCTCCGCGATTTTTTCGAGGACCTCGCGCTGATCAGACGTCAATTCGGGCGGCGGCGCACCGGATACGGGCGCCTTGGGGAGGATTTTTCCGGCCCGTCGCGCCTTGGGAGGCGCGTCGCGGCGAAACGCCGTCGGAAGCGTCGAAAGCATCACTTCGCCGAGCGGCGCCTGGTAGTAATCCGCGCAAAACGCGCAGAGGCTGAACCAGTCCGGCGGCAGTGGCGGCTCGTCGCGCAGGACCGCGTCGATCGGACGGAGCGCGTCGCGCGGGGAGTCGCCGTTTTCTAAAATCCCCGCGATGATGCCGATCTTCGTTTTCGTTCCGAAGGGAACGCGGACGCGCCGCCCCACATCGTCGGGCGTGACCGTTTCACCGTCGGGAACGCGGTAGTCGAAAAAATGGTCGATCGGGACCTTGAGCGCGACTTCGATCGTTTGCATGGTCTAAAAGGGTCTTTGACTCGCGCGCGAAATTGAACGACTTAGCGCGCAAAGCTCATTTCTTTTCTTCAAAACGCGACTAACTTCTTCCAGCGTCGCAAGATTTTCCGTTGTTCACATTTTCTGTGGATAAGTTTGTGGATTAATCCGGCCAAATCGCTTCAAACGCCCATCACCCAAGGCTTTTTTTACATTGCCTTAAAAAAAGCAGAGAAAAAATAGTGTTATTAATCAATGACTTATCGTAAATGCTTGATTAGCTAAGGTTTTTTCTCCATCCTGGCCTCGCAAGCATATTTCTGTGCATAAATCAACGCCGCAAACGCGATTTCTTCGTGCTTTTTAGTTTCCGGCTGTACCGATGTACGGCCTCTACGAGCGCGCCGACGTGTTCGGGCGGCGTGAATTGCGAAACGCCGTGCCCGAGGTTGAAAACGAGCCCGGTCGCGTCCGCGCCGTAGGCGTCGATCACCTTTTCGGCCTCGGCGGCGATGCGTTCGGGCGCCGCGAAAAGCACCTGCGGGTCGAGGTTGCCCTGCAAGGATACGCGCGCACCGACGCGGCGGCGCGCCTCTCCAAGTTCGGTCATCCAGTCGAGCGCGAGCGACGCGCAGCCGGTGGCGGCGATCGATTCGAGCCACGCTCCGCCGCCCTTGGTGAAAACGATCGAGGGAATCCGCGTCCCATCTTTTTCCGCAATCAGACCTTCGAGGATGCGCCGCGTATACGGCAGCGAAAATTCCCGGAAGGCCGCCGTCGAGAGAACGCCGCCGCAGGAGTCGAAAACCATGACCGCCTGCGCACCCGACTCGATCTGGGCGTTGAGGCAGACGAGCGCCGCGTCGGCGGCGACGTCGAGAATGCGGTGCATCAGATCGGGACGGTCGTAGAGCATCGTCTTGACGAAGCGGTAGTCTTTGCTGACGCCGCCTTCGACCATATAACACGCAAGCGTGAAGGGGCTGCCCGAAAAGCCGATCAGCGGTACGCTCCCCGCGAGCGCGTGCCGCGTCACGGAGACGGCGTCGGGAAGGTAGCGCAGGCGGTCGAAGGGGTCGGGGACGAAAAGCTTGCGGATCGCGCGCTCGTCGCGGAGCGGACGCTCGAATTTCGGCCCTTCGTTTTCGACGAAGGACAGACCCAGCCCCATCGCGTCGGGGATCGTCAGGATGTCCGAGAAAACGATCGCCGCGTCGAGCGGAAAGCGTGCGAGCGGCATCAGCGCGACCTCGCACGCGAGCGCCGGGTTTTTGTAGAGACGCGCAAAGCTACCGACGCGCTCGCGGAGCGCGCGGTATTCGGGAAGGTAACGGCCCGCCTGACGCATCAGCCAGATCGGCGTATGCGCCGTCTCTTCCCTGAAGAGCGCGCGCAGAAAGGCGTCGTTGGAAGAGCGCACCGCGCTCGTCCCGGAAGCTTCGTTCGTCTCAGGGCGCAAAGCGCCGCGCTCGTCCCTCAATCCGCGCCCTCTTCGCCGCGCCGCCCATAACTTAGGCCCAGTTGCTTCAGTTTACGGTAGAGATGCGTTCGTTCGAGACCCGTCTTTTCGGCGACCCGCGCCATGTTTCCCGCTTCGTTTTTCAGGTGGTGCTCGAAGTACAGGCGCTCGAAAGCTTCACGCGCGTCGCGCAGGGGTTGGAGGAAGAGCGCTTCTCCGGCTTGCGGACGCTTCGCTTCACGCCGCAGGACGGATTCGGCGTCGCTCGCCGTGATGTCTTCTTCCAGCGCGAAAAATGCGATCTCCTTGACCATGGCGAGCAGTTCGGCCCATTCGCTTCCCCAGCGGTGCGAACGCAGCGCGTCGAGCGCGCCGTCCGAAAACCTGCGCGCGGGGACTTCGTCGCGCCCGACGAGGTGGGAAAGCAGAAAAGCGGCGATCAGCGGTATTTCTTCGGCACATTCCGCAAGCGGCGGCAGGCTGATCGCGGCGTCGGAAAGGCGTACGCGCAACGCCGCGTTCCCGTCCGCGCCGTCGGGCGTGGCACGGTTGTCCACGCTGGCGACGATCAGTTTCAACCTGTATTTTTCCAGCCGGTCGAGAACGAAGGCGAGGTTTTTTTGCTGTGACTTGTTGAGCGCGACGAGGTCGGGAACGAAGAGGATTCCACCCGCCGCGTCTTCGAGTGCCGCCTGCGTCAGCGGCGCGCTCGAATTTGAGAGGTCGATCCACGGCGTTCGCGGCGCCCGCAGCGCGCGCGCGCCGACTTCGACAATGCCCCCCGCCGCGTTTCGGATCAGAATCGCGCGGTTTTTGGCGAGCGCTTGCACGAGGCGCTTCCGAAAGTCCTTGAGCAGCGCCGAACGCTCGAAGTCTTCAAACGCCGGCGGCTGTTTTCCCGACGACAGCTTGTGTTTCAGCGCGTCTCGGACCGTCGCCAGAAGCTTTTGCAGCGCGATCGGCTTTTCAAGAAAGCCCGCCGCGCCTATGCGCGTCGCTTCGACGGCGGTGTCTATCGTTCCGTGCCCCGACATCATGACGACCGGCATCGTCAGCAGACCCGACGACGACCATTCCTTGAGCAGGGAAATTCCGTCCATCTCGGGCATCCAGATGTCGAGCAGGACGAGGTCGAGCGAACGCTCGCCGCGTATCCTGCGCGCGGACGCCGCGTTTTCGGCGAGGAGGACGGTGTAGCCCTCGTCGCTCAATATCTCGGACAATAGTTCCCGAATTCCGATTTCGTCGTCGACGACCAGTATCTGCGGCATGCTCAGATCTCCTCAGCCATTTGATCCGCGGCGCGTTCCGGATGAACCGGCGCCAGGGGAAGCCGGATGCAGATCTCGGCGCCCCCGGAGTGTCCGCTTTTTATTTTTATCTCTCCTTGATGCTCTTCGACGATCTTCTTGACGATCGACAGACCCAGCCCCGTCCCTCCGGCTTTCGTCGTTACGTAGGGTTCGAACACCCTGGGGAGGACTTCGGGCGGGAAACCCGGCCCGCTGTCGGCAACCGACAGTTCCGCCGCGTCGCCGGCGGCGCGCGTCGCGACCCAGATATCGCTCGAAGCGTTTTCCGCGACCGCGTGCTCCGCGTTCCGCAGAAGATTGTGGATGATCTGGCGAAGCTGCGACGCGTCGCCGCGCACCATCGGCAGCGCTTTCTCGAATTTTCTGCGGATCACCGCACCCGACGATTCGTAGAGGCCGAGCACCTCGGCGACGAGCGCGTTCAGGTCGATGTCTTCGAGGTCCGGCGCCGGCAGGCGCGCGTACTCCGAAAATTCGTCGACCATCCGTTTCAGCGCTTGGACCTGGTTGATGATGACCTGCGTCGAACGTTCGAGCATTTCGAGTTCGTTCTTCCTGAGCTTTCCTTCGAGTTTGACGCGCAAGCGTTCGGCGGAAAGCTGGATCGGCGTCAGCGGATTTTTTATTTCGTGCGCGAGGCGGCGCGCGATTTCGCCCCACGCCGCGCTCCGTTGCGCCTCGATCAGTTGCGTCACGTCGTCGAAGACGACGACGCGGTCGGCGACCCCGCCCGTCTTTCCCTCTTGCAGTGTCGCGCCGTGAAGGAGGAGGATCTGCGGCGGCGCGCCGGCGCGTTCGCGCTCGATCTGCGCCTGCCATTCCGTCTTCCCGTATTTGAAAAAGGCTTTCCGGATCGCGTCGCCCAAAAAGCGCGCGCGTCCCCAGACTTCGACCGACGCGCCCAGGAGGCCGTCGAAGTCGTCATCGAGGATCGCTTTCGCGCCTGTGTTCGCGATACGCAGTTGGAAACCTCCGTCGAAAACCAGGACACCCGTCGAGAGGCTCGCCAGAACCGATTCGAGGTAGGCGTGCGCCGCCTCGACTTCGATCCGGTGACGCTCGGTCTCCCGGCGCGCCTCGTCGAGTTGGCGCGTCATCCGGCTGAACGATTGCGTCAGCATGCCGAGTTCGTCGCTGCTGTAGATCGCCTGACGCGGCGTGAAGTCCCCCGAAGCGACAGCCTGCGTTCCCTCGGCGAGAATCGAGAGCGGTTCGGAAAGGCGGCGCGCGAGGATGAACGCGACGGCGATCGCCGAAAACAGCGCCAGCAGTACCGTCAGCGTCAGCGTCACCGCGTAGATCTTCGTCAATCCTTCGCGTCCGAGCGACAATTCCTGGTATTCCTTATAGACCGCCTGAACCTGCTCGGCGTTCGCCGCGAGGCTCGCGGGAATCGCCTGCGTCAGTTGGAGGATGCGCGTCTCCTGCCCGATCCCGCCGATCTGGATCGGGACGAGCACGCGGACCATCATCTCTCCGGGCGCGGTCGTTTCGATCTCGCTCAGCATCCGGCCGCTGATGCGCGCCCGGTTGATCTGCTCGGCCGTCGGCTGCGACGGCCGAAGCACCGACATATCGCCGGTCGCCGCCGCGATGAGCTGACCGTTGACGGCGAAAAGGCCCGCCGATTGCACGTTCGCCTGTTCGCGCAGCCGGACGAGTTCGGCGTTCCATTGCGGGTCGGCTTGCTCGCCGAGTTCGAGCGCCATGTCGCGCGCTTTCGCGCCAAGCTCGGTACGCATCTGGTTGAGCGCTTCGTAACCCAGGTTCAGCCCGGATTCAAGCGCGTTTTCGACGCGGACGTTGAACCAGCTCTCGATGCTCTTCGTGAGAAACTGCACCGAGACCGCGTAGATCAAAACGCCGGGCAGAACCGCCATCAGCCCGAACATCAGCACGAGGCGAAGTTTCAGGCGCGACCCGAAGAGACGCGAGCGGTATTCGATCCGCAGATTCCACATCTGCCAGACGACGAGCGCGAAAAGCGACGCGGCGACGGCGACGTTGATCCCGAGCAGCCAGGAATAATGCCGCGCGAAAAACGACGAGTTCGCGCTCGCGGAGGCCAGCAGGAAAAGCAGAATGCCGACGAGCGACGCCGCGACGATCGCGATCGCTTTTTTCATCACGGCGCGCCTTCAGGCTCGGTCTCCGCCGCCGCGTCGGCGGGTGTCTCCGCCGCCGGGAGAGGCGCGGCGTCCGACCGCGTTTCGGGGACGACGAACTTCCAGCGATGCCAGCCCGACGAGAGGTCCCAGTCGCGGTTCGAGAGCGCGTCGACCTGAAAGGTCTTCGGCATCGACGAGAGGTCGAGACGCATCCAGAGCCCCGCCTGATAGGTCTCGCCTTCGACGAGGTCTTCCCGCCCCGCGACGCGCCAGTCGCGCACGCGGGTGATTCTTGCGAGCGCGTCGGCGAGCGAGTCGAAGCGCTGGTACAAGGCCCCGGTCGAAAGGCGGTATTCGCGCGTCAGCGCGTGGTAGGAAATCCGGTAGGTCCGGCTTTTACGGACGATGTCCTCGTTCCACCAGTACCAGCGTGCGCGCTCGAGTTCGAAGTCGAGGACGAAGTGGAGGACGACGCCTTTGCTGATCGCTTCTTCGAGCCGCGCGTTGAAGGGAAGTCCGAATTCGGCGGAAAGCTCGCAGCCCTTGTCGGTCATGGAAAGGTGCGATTCCCGGACGTCGATTCCGGCGGCCTCCGCGGAGAGCGCGAAGAACAGGCTCAGGAAGAGCGCTTCAAGCAGTCTTTCGCAAAAGCGCATAATAAAAGCCATCGTGCTCCGGGTCGGGCAACAACTGCCTCTCCTGGATGCTTTCGGCGTCCGGGCGCCGAACCAGGAAGGCGTCGACGACCCCGGCGTTTTCTTCGACGAACACCGAGCACGTCGCGTAGAGCAAACGCCCTCCCGGCGCGAGCGTCGGCCAGAGCGCGTCCAGAATCGCGCCTTGCGTCACCGCGAATTTTCGGATGTCGCTCTCCCGCCGCAGCGCCTTGATATCCGGGTGGCGGCGAACGACGCCCGACCCCGAACACGGCGCATCGACGAGAACGGCGTCGAAAGCGCAACCGTCCCACCAAGTCTTGAGCGCGCGACAATCCGCGACGCGGACTTCAGCGGACAATCCCAGGCGCCGCAGATTCTCTTCGATCCTCCCCGCGCGAACAGCGTCGACGTCGAGCGCGACGAGATCGACGTCGGCCGATTCGAGCAGGTGCGCCGTTTTGCCGCCCGGTGCGGCGCACGCGTCGAGGACGCGTTTCCCCGTGGCGGGGGCGAGCAAAGTCGCCGCGCATTGCGCGCCCAAGTCCTGCACGGAAACGAGGCCGTCGTAAAACCCCGGCAAGCGGTCGACGGAAACCGGGACTTCAAGAAGGAGCGCAGCGTCGCCGAATTCTCCGCGCGCTTTCAATTTTTTCGCCTTCAGCCCCGACGCAGCCAGCGCGTCCGCGTAGGCGTCCGCGCTCGTCTTCCGCAGGTTGACGCGCAACGCCATCGGCGGTGCCGAATTTCCGGCGTCGACGACGCTCTCCCAGCGGTCCGGGTAGTCCTTTTTGAGGCGCTTTACCCACCAGAGCGGATGACGCGCGCGGACGGCTTCATCGTCGTTCCCTTCCGAAATCAGGACTTCGCGCTGCCGCAGGTAGTTGCGCAAAACGCCGTTGACGAGCTTCTTGTACCTTCCTTCGGCGAGTTCTCCCGCCGCCGTGACCGCTTGGTCGACGACCATCGGGCGCGCGTCGGGCCGCGTTTCGAGGCGGTAGAGCGCGGCTTTGAGGAGCGCGTAGGTCTCCGCGTGCGCCAACTTCTGGCGCATCAGCCTTCCGAGAACGAATTCGCTTTCCCCAAAGCGCCGCAGGACGCCGTAGACGATGTCCTGCGCCGCCGCGCGCGCGCCCTGCGCTTCAAGGGTCAGCGGAATCATCGCCTCGGACAGGCTTTCCCCCGCGTCGACGCGCGCGAGGGCGCGCGCGGCGAGCAAGAGGCTCCACCCCAGCGAATCGGGTTTCATCTTCGGGGGGTTCTCACTTTCTCATCTCTCGACGACGCGCGGCCGCAACCCGCGCGAAACGCGATTCGCCGAAGGGGGCGCGCTTCGTGCGCGCCGGGGAGGACCGGAAAACCGTGGAACATGGCTCACGAGTTTAGCACGGCAACGGCGCCGCATATCCGGTAAATGCGGTCGACTATCGGATAAACCGCCCCGCGCACTGGCGCAGGCTTTTTCGGGCGCGTAGAATCCGGGTGAAGCGCCGCGTAATGTGCGCATCATTATTCACCGCAAGGAGACAAAATGAAATTCGCAATTCTCGGCCTGTTGATGCTCGTTTCTTCGCCGTCGTTTGCCGCGGTCGGATACCTGAAGTCCTGCGAAACGGGGCGCTGGGAAGGGCGTCCGGCGTTCATCGGGAAATACGACGTCGACGGTCAGGAAGTCATTCGTTACTTCCGCAGAAGCCAAGTTCGCTACTGCCCGACGCAACTCACGCTTTAGTCGGCTTTCCGCAACGCCCTCCCGCCCGGATTCGGGTCGCCTTCCCTTGACCTCGACCTCGTCGAGTTGCCGAGTGTGCGCCTTGCGCTCCCTCGTTTTCGGCACGCTCGCGTCTTTCCTCCTTTTTCACGCCTTTCCAGCGTCGGCGTGGAACGCGAGCGGGCACCGCGTCATCGCGCTGATCGCGTGGGACAGGCTCGACCCCGCCGCAAAACGCGAGGCGGCGAAAATCCTTCGCGCGCACCCCGACTTTAAGTCCTGGACCAAAAGGGCGAGGGGACAAAACCTCGACGAAGCAGCCTTCATCGAGGCGTCGACGTGGCCCGATGACATTCGCAGGGACAAGCGCTTTCACAGCGACCGCAAATCGGGTAGCGCAAACCCCGAAGCGCCGTTGCCGGGGTTCCCCGACATGGCGCGTCACGCCGACTGGCACTTCAAGAACATTCCGTTCGGAAAATCCCGAAAACGCGGGAAGGAAAACACCCCCGTGTTGCCGCGCTATATTCGGCCCGGTCGGCTCGACGAGCGGCTCCGGCGGATGAGCGAGGACCTCGCGCCCGGGAAGGCAACGCTCGCGCAACGCGCGTTCGCCCTGCCCTGGGTCATCCACCTCGCGGGCGAGGCGCACCAGCCCTTGCACACCGCGTACCGTGTCGACCGCCCGAAGCTCGTCGTCAAAAACGCCTTCAACCCCCGCAAACCCACTTCGGCGCTTCACGCTTTCTGGGACGATCTTCCGGCGCCGTCCCGACTCCGGGGGAAAGCGCTCCGCGAAGCCGTCGACGCCCTGACGGCGGCCTACCCGCGCTCGGCGTTCCGAAACCTCTCGGCGCCTTCGGATGCGTGGGTCGAAGAAAGCTGGCGGATCGCCCGCGCGAGGGCCTACCCGCCCGACGCGGACGGCGAGACCGTCACGAAAGCTTTTTTCGAGTCGAGCCTCGATACGGCAAGACGCCGCACGGTCGAAGCCGGCTATCGGCTCGCGCTTTTGTTGAATCGGCAACTCGCACCGCGAACGGACTGATTCCTTGGCGCGACGGTTTATGGGCGGCGCATCGCGCGCAGGCGGCGCACTCTTTCCTCCGTCGGCGGGTGCGTTCTGAACAGGTTTCCGAAGTTGCGGCCGGAGAGTGGATTCATGATCATCATCTGCGCCGTCGCCGGGTGCGATTCCGCCGTCGGCATCGGGATCCGGCTCGCGAAAGATTCGATCTTGAGCAACGCATCGGCCAGGGCGTCGGGGTCGCCGCTGACTTCCGCGCCTCCGCGGTCCGCCTCGAATTCGCGCGCTCTCGAGATCGCCATCTGGATCAGCATCGCCGCGATCGGCGCCAGGACCGCGACGCCCAGGCTCAGCGCCGGATTCGCCGGACGCCCCTCGGAATCGCGCCCGCCGAAGAACATGATGAAATTCGCCAACGACGAAATCGCGCCCGCCATCGTCGCAGAAATCGTCGAAATCAGGATGTCACGGTGCTTGACGTGGCTGAGTTCGTGCGCCATCACGCCGCGCAGTTCGCGGGGCGAGAGCGCGCGGAGGATTCCCGTCGTCGCGGCGACCGCCGCGTGTTCGGGGTTGCGTCCCGTCGCGAAAGCGTTGGGCTGCGCCTCGTCGATCACGTAGACGCGCGGCATCGGCAACCCCGCGCGCACCGCGAGTTCCCGCACGATCGGATAGAGCCCCGGCGCGCTCTTCTCGTCGACTTCCCGCGCCTTGTACATCTTCAACACCATCGTGTCGGAAAACCAGTAGGCGAATACGTTCATCGCGCCGCCGAAAACCAGCGCGCTCACCATCCCCGAACGCCCCCCGCAATACGCGCCGATCCCCGCAAAAAGCGCCATGATCGCCGCCATCAGGACCGAGGTCTTGATCCAGTTGCCCAGCATGTGTGTTCTCCCCGAAACGATCTCGATACGCTGAATATGGCGGAAAACTCTCGAAATTCAAGCCCGCCGGTCTAAAAAAGTCCCGACGTCGAGCGGGTTCCCCGCCAGGAACGCGCCGACGTCGAGACGCCGCCCCCCGGCTTTTTGCACTTCCAGGATGCGCAGCGCCCCCGCGCCGCACGCGACGACGACGCCGCGCGTATTCGCATGAAGAATCTTCCCGACTTCCGTGTCTGCTGTCGCCACGGCTTCCGCGCGGGCTTTCCAGACTTTGACGGTCGTCCCGCGCCAGACGAAATGCGCGCCGGGGTGCGGGTCGAACGCCCGAACCCGGCGGTCAATCGCTTCGGCCGAGGCCGACCAGTCGATTCGGGCTTCGCTCTTTTCGATCTTCGCGGCGTAGCGGATCCCTTCGTCGGGTTGCGGGCGCGACGGAATCGGGAAGGCATTCGGGAACGACGGCGCCCACGATGCTGACGCTTGGAAAAGCCGATCGAGCGTTTCGACGAGCAATGTTCCACCCAGCACGGCGAGTTTGTCGTGCAAGGACCCTGCCGTTTCGTCGGGGGAGATGCGCAGGGCCGCCGAGCCGAGGATCGGCCCCGTATCGAGCCCGGCTTCCATCCGCATGATCGAGATTCCCGTTTCGGTGTCGCCCGCGAGGATCGCGCGTGAAATCGGCGCCGCGCCGCGCCAGCGCGGCAGCAGGGACGCGTGGACGTTGATCCCGCCGAAGCGGGGACTCTCCAATACGACTTGCGGAAGGATCAGCCCGTAGGCGCAAACGACGATCGCGTCGGCTCCGACGCGGCGGAGCGTTTCCTGCGCGGACGTCTCTTTGAGCGTCCCGGGCTGAAAGACGGGGATTCCAGACGCGTTCGCGAGGCGCTTGACCGGCGACGCTCTCGGAGCCATTCCGCGCCCCGCGTTTCGATCCGGCTGAGTGAGCGCCAACTCGACGCGAAAACCCGCTTTGAGAAGAGCTTCGAGGCTTACCGCGGCAAAGTCCGGCGTTCCGGCAAAAATCAGTTTCATCCTCTTTCCAGGTCCTTCATGCTTGGGAAAGAAATCAGGCCGTTACGCGCGCCTGTTTGAGCAGCTTCGCGCGGATGCGTTTTTGTTTGAGCGGCGAGAGGTGTTCGACGAAGATCTTTCCGTCGAGGTGTTCCATCTCGTGTTGCAGGCAGACCGAAAGCATGCCTTCGGCCTCTACCGTGCGGCGATTGCCGTCGAGGTCGAGGTAGCCGACGACGACGCGCTCGGCGCGTTCGATCTTGTCGTACACGCCGGGAACCGAGAGGCAGCCTTCTTCGCCGACCCGGCTGCCTTCGCTTTCGATCAGCTCCGGGTTGACGAGGACGAGGAGCCGATCCCTCGTTTCCGACGCGTCGGCGACGATCAGCCGTTTATGGACGTCTACCTGCGTCGCCGCGAGGCCGATCCCCGGCGCGCCGTACATCGTCTCGGCCATATCGAGCGCAAGACGGCGGAGTTCGTCGTCGATTTCGGTGATCGCTGTCGCCGGCGTCTTCAAACGCGGGTCTGGGTAGCGCAAAATAGGAAGCAATGGCATATCGTTTATTTGATCAACGCTCGGCGGAGCCGGATGACAAGCGGCGGAAGACAGGCAATCCTCCCGCGTGTGAATTATCCCCCTTCGGCGAGCATCTTTCCAAGCGGAGCGGGTTTTCAATATAAACCTGGAAACCGCAGTTGAGCACTGATTTTCCCCATTGAAGGCCAAGTGATGAAAAGCTTCTCCGGTTTTTTGACCCCTCGCCCTCAGGGAGAGTCCGTTACGTGCCTGGGAGCACAGCCCCGCAGCGCGCTGGCGGTGTTGCTCCTCCTTGCAGACATGAGTCTGCCGCGTCGTCGCGCCTTGCCAGCACACTCCGGGACAGCACTCCCAAGCACGTTCATCTGCGGTTTCCAGGTTGAAAGTTTTCGATAGAAAAGCTTGATTGTTGAAGTAATTACGTGCAGAATCTAATGTAATATATTCAATCGCTACTCGCTGGATCGTTTTGAACACATTGCCGACGCCCCTGATTTTTTCCGACCCGCGACCGTTCATGCTCTCGCGGGGCTGCGGGAATCTCGCGCCGAGGCGATCGAAATCCGGGATTTCAGTCCTGCCGTCCGCCGCATGAGGATATCACGATGAGCCGCTTTTACTTTGTTTTTCTCTTTGCCGTTTTTTCCGCTTTCAGCGTACGCGCGCAGGAGGCGTCTTCCTCCAGTCCCGCAAATCCCGCCGAAACTGCTTCCGAATCCGCTGCCGGGTCTCTTGCCGACTCGGCCGCCGAGCCGACCGAATTGCGGCTTGCGGCGAACGCGCCGCAAACCTATACCGTCGTCGCGGGCGACACCCTCTGGGGAATCGCCGCCAAGTTTCTCGACGAACCTTGGCGCTGGCACGAACTGTGGCGCCTGACGAGCGAGCAGGCCAAGAACCCGCAACGCATCTTTCCGGGTGACGTTCTTGTCGTCGAATACGACATGGACAAGATACCCCGCCTCAGGATTCAGACGACCGGCCCAAATTCACCGCGCGACTATCCTTTCGCATCGAGAGAAATCAAGATCGAACCCAAGATTTACCAGGACCAGAACGGTCAGAACATCCCCGCGATCCCGCCCAACGTCATCGAACCCTTCATCTCGGCGCCGCTCGTCGTCGATGAGAGCGAACTTCGCAAAGCCGCGACGCTTGTCGCGACTTCGCAGGACCGCGTCTTCCTCGGCAAAGGCGACACGGCCTACGTCGAAGGCGCCGACCCGACGAAGGAATTCTGGCAGATCTACCGCGACGTAAAACCCTTGCCCGACCCCGATAATCCGCGCCAGCCCCTGGGTTACGAGGCATTTTATCTCGGCACGGCCAAACAGGTTCTCCTCGGGAATCCGGCGACCTTCGAGATTCTTTCGGCGAAGGAAGAATTGGGGCGTGGCGACCGCCTCCTGCCTTCCGAGCGCCCGCCGCTCGTCGACTACATGCCGCACAAGCCCGACTTCAAGGTCGAGGGACGCATCGCGTCGATCTACGGCGTTCCGGTTCACGAGTCGATCGGGACGGCCGGCGCGAATTCGGTCGTCTCGATCAACCGAGGCGAGCGCGACGGGATCGAAGTCGGGCACGTTCTGGCGATCGCGCGCAATCGCACGGTGTACGCGTACGACAAGCAGAACCGGCGTACCGCGCTCAAGACTCCGCCGCAACGGAGCGGCCTTCTCTTCATCTTCAGGACCTTCAACAAGGTTTCCTACGGGCTCGTCGTACACGCGGAGGGCGTCGTCGAAGCGAATGACTTCGTCTCCACCCCCTGAAACCGAAAGCGCCGATTCGACCGCCGACTGGCTCAGGCTGACGCTCATTCCCGGCGTCGGCGGCGAGTCTCAGCGCAAGCTCCTCCGAGCCTTCGGCTCGCCGGAAAACGTCTTTTCGGCGAGCCGCGCGGAGCTTCGCCGCGCCGTCGGCGAGAAAACCGTCGCACTTCTTCTCGAAACCGACACGGCCGCGCGCGTTGGCGCGGCGCTCGACTGGGCAAAAGCGCCGGAGAGAGGCTTTCTCACGCTCGCCGACCCGCTCTACCCGCAAGCGCTCCTCAACACCCCGGATCCGCCGACGCTTCTCTACGTCCTTGGAAATCCCGAACTCCTGAACCGCAGGGCGATCGCGATCGTCGGGAGCCGTCACCCGACGCCGCAGGGCGAACGCAACGCCGAAGACTTCGCCGCCGCACTCGCCGACGCCGGGTTGCTCGTCGTGAGCGGAATGGCGCTCGGAATCGACGCCGCGTCGCACCGCGGCGCGCTGCGTTCTTCCGGTGAAACCGTCGCCTTCATCGGAACGGGGATCGACCGCGTCTATCCCGCGCGCAATAAAGACCTTGCCGTCGCCATCGCCGCGACGGGCGCCGTCGTCTCCGAATTTCCGCTGGGAACGCCCGTGACGGCGAGCAACTTCCCGCGCCGGAACCGTCTTATTTCGGGTCTCGCTGCGGGGGTCCTCGTCGTCGAGGCGACGACCGAAAGCGGTTCCTTGATCACAGCGCGGCTCGCCGGCGAGCAGGGGCGCGAAGTCTTTGCGATTCCGGGGTCGATTCACTCGCCGCAATCGCGCGGCTGCCACCGGCTGATCCGCCAGGGAGCGAAACTCGTCGAGACCGCGCGCGACGTTCTCGAAGAACTCGGCGACTTCAGTCTTTCTTCCGCCTCTTCTCCCGCTACGCCCTCGTCCCGGCGCGCCACCGAGAAACCGCTCCCCTCGCCGCTCGCCGCGCTCCTTGAGCTTATGGGCTTCGACCCCTGCGGCCTCGACGAGCTTCTCGTCCGCGCCCGCCTGCCGATGGAGTCGATCTCGCCGATGCTTCTCCAACTCGAACTCGAAGGCCACGTCGCAAGCCTCCCCGGTGGACGCTATCAGAGGCTCGCGCCCGAATACACGGCTTCATGACCCGTTTGCACGCATAAATACAATTCTTCCGATTCCTCATCCCTCCACCGCTCCCCAGCCTTTCCTACGGAGCGTCGAATCGAATAATCTGAAGAAAAACGCGGCGTTTCGGATTCAAAACGCTTGCGCTTCCGCCCGAAGTGCTCTTATCATCCCTGCTCACGCCATTTCCTGCAATACCATCATCATTACCTGCCGAACTGCGAGCTTTCCATGAGCAAAAAACTGATCATCGCCGAAAAACCTTCCGTCGCCACCGACATCGCGCGCGCGGTCGGAAAATTCACACGCAACGGCGAATATTTCGAATCGGACGATTACGTCCTCTGCTCGGCGGTCGGTCACCTCCTCGAAATCGCGTGTCCCGAAAAATACGAAGTCAAGCGCGGGAAATGGTCTTTTGCGAACCTCCCCGTCATCCCCCCGCATTTCGACCTCTGCCCGATCGAAAAAAACGAGGCGCGTTTGAAACTCCTGTGCCGCCTGATCAAGCGCAAGGACGTTTCCTCGCTCGTCAACGCGTGTGACGCGGGGCGCGAGGGCGAGCTGATCTTCAATTACATCGCGCAGTACGCTAAGACGCAGAAACCCGTCGAACGCCTCTGGCTCCAATCGATGACGCAGCAGGCGATCCGCGACGGTTTCGTCCGTCTGCGCCCAGAAGTCGAAATGAAGGGACTCGCCGACGCGGCGGTGTGTCGATCCGAAGCCGACTGGCTCGTCGGAATCAACGGAACGCGCGCGATGACGGCCTTCAATTCCAAGACCGGCGGGTTTCACCTGACGACGGTCGGTCGCGTCCAGACGCCGACCCTGATGCTCATCGTCGAGCGCGAAGAACGAATCCGCAAATTCAAGCCGCGCGACTATTGGGAAGTCGAAGCGACCTTCGCGTGCGCCGAGGGCGAGTACCGCGGCAAGTGGTTCGACGAGCGCTTTTCCAAAACCGCCGCGACCGACGAGCACGCGCGCGCCGACCGCTTGTGGGACAAGAACGAAGCGCGCGCCATCGCCGAAAAGTGCAAAGGCAAACCCGGAAGCGTCACCGAAGAGAAAAAATCCTCGACGCAGATGTCGCCGCTCCTTTACGACCTGACGAGCCTTCAGCGCGACGCGAACAGCCGCTTCGGTTTTTCGGCGAAATCGACGCTCGCGCTCGCGCAGGCGCTTTACGAGAGGCACAAGCTCCTCACCTACCCGCGTACCGACGCGCGCGCGCTCCCCGAAGATTACCTCGGCACCGTCAAATCGACGCTCACGATGCTCGCCGGCGACGCGTCCCCCGCGCTTGCCGCGTATTCACCGTTCGCGCGCCGCATACTCGACCAGAAATGGGTCGTCCCGAGCAAACGCGTATTCAACAACGCAAAGATTTCGGATCACTTTGCGATCATCCCGACGCTCCAGGCGCCCAAAACGCTCTCCGCGCCCGAGCGCCAGCTCTACGACCTCGTCGTCAAGCGCTTCCTCGCGGTTTTCTTCCCGGCGGCCGAATACCTCGTGACGACGCGGATCACGCGCGTCGTCGACGAACCTTTCAAGACCGAGGGCAAGATTCTGGTCAACCCCGGATGGCTCTCGGTCTATAAGCGCGAATCGCAGGAGGACGGCGAGGAGAACCTCGTTCCGGTCGCACCGGGCGAGCGCGTCCGCACGCAAAAGCTCGCAGTCAACGCGGGCGCGACGCGACCGCCGGCGCGGTTCTCCGAAGCAACGCTGCTCTCCGCGATGGAGGGCGCCGGGAAGCGCGTCGACGACGAGGAACTCAAGGCCGCGATGGCGGGGCGCGGCCTCGGAACGCCGGCAACGCGCGCGCAGATCATCGAGAACCTCATCTCCGAGCATTACGTCCTCAGGGAAGCGCGCGAACTCCATCCGACGGCGAAGGCTTTTTCGCTCCTCACGCTCCTCAACGGACTCGGAATCCCCGAACTGACCGCGCCGGAGCTGACGGGCGAGTGGGAATACAAACTCTCGCAAATGGAACGCGGCGAACTCGCGCGACCGATTTTCATGAAGGAAATCGCGCGCATGACGCAGCACATCGTCGACCGCGCAAAAACCTACGACAGCGATACGATTCCGGGCGATTTCGGCGAACTTTCCGTCGCATGCCCGAAGTGTGGCGGAAAAATCCGCGAAACCTACAAAAAATTTCAGTGTCAGTCCTGCGATTTTTCGCTCTGGAAAATCGTCGCGGGGCGGCAATTCGAACCCTCCGAAGTCGAAACGCTCATTACAAAACGCGAGGTCGGCCCGCTCACGGGTTTTCGGAGCAAGACGGGGCGCGCTTTCAACGCCCTCGTCCGCCTCAATGACGAAAATTCACCTGAATTCGACTTCGGGTCGTCGCAAAGCGACGCGCCCCTGGAGGCCGTCGACTTTTCGGACAAAGAAGCCCTCGGCGCGTGCCCGAAGTGTTCCGCGCGTGTTTTCGAGCACGGGATGGCCTACGTCTGCGAGCGCGCGGTCGGCCCTGCGAAAAGCTGCGATTTCCGCACGGGAAAGATCATCCTCCAGCAGCCGATCGACTCCGCGCAAGTGAAAAAACTCCTGAGCACGGGGCGAACCGACCTTCTGAAGGGCTTTGTTTCCGCGCGCACACACCGGAAGTTCTCGGCCTACCTCGTCCGCGCCGCCGAGGGAAAAATCGCGTTCGAGTTCGAGAAACGCGAGCCGAAGCCGAAAGCCGCCACGTCACCGCGCGCCGGCGCGAAGAAGCCCGCCTCCAAAAAATCTGCTTCGGAATAGGCGCCGGGATAGCTTCAAGCGGTATGGGGCTTTACCCGCGTGCCGTTCGACGCGAACTCCGGGCTTGTTTCACGTGAAACACTCCGGGGGGCGGAAAATCCGGCGCCGAAGCCTTGGCCGTTTTTTCCGCGCCGCGCGGTGGCAGGAGTGTGTTTTTCAGATATCGACGCGCGCGCTCAGCGCGTTCGATTCGATGAAAACGCGTCGGGGTTCGACGAGTTCGCCCATCAGCGTCGTGAAGACCTCGTCGGCGCCGATCGCGTCGTCGATCTGGACTTTCAGGAGGCGCCGCGTCTTGGGATCCATCGTCGTCTCCCAAAGCTGTTCGGCGTTCATTTCGCCCAAGCCTTTGTAGCGCTGCTTCGTGACGCCCTGCTCGGCTTCCTTGAGGAGCCAGTGGATCGTCTGCGAAAAATTCGTGACGGCGCGCTTCTTCTCGCCGCGCACGATCACCCCGCCCGAACCGAAAAGGCCGCTGAAGGTTTGAGCGGTCTTGCGCAACTGCGTGTAGTCGCCTCCCTTCAGGAAGTCGGCGTCAATGAAGCCGGTACTGCGGTTTCCGTGGCGCGTTCTCTCAATATGGAGCCGCCAATGCTCGTGCAGACCGTCGAACGCGGGGAAGACGCGCAAAGCGGTTTTTTCTCCAAAGGCTTGCATCAGCGCGCGCGCGCTCTCCTGTGCGGCGGCTTCGCTGTCGAGCTGAATTTCGAGGTCGAAGTCTATCAGCGCGCGCAGTACCTCGGCGTCGATGAAGCGCGAAAGCCTCTCGATCAGCGCTTCCGCAAGCAGATATTCGTAGGCGAGCGCTTCGAGCGCATCCCCTGCGATTGCAGCGGCGCCGCTCGCGGGGACGAGCGCCGCGCCGTCGAGCGCGAGCGAAGCGAGAAAGCGGTTCAGCGCCTGGTCGTCCTTCAGGTAGCGCTCGCTTTTTCCGTATTTGAGCTTGTAAAGCGGCGGCTGCGCGATATAGACGTGACCGTTCTCGATGAGTTCCGGCATCTGACGGTAAAAGAAGGTCAGGAGAAGCGTACGGATGTGTGCGCCGTCGACGTCGGCGTCGGTCATGATGATCAGGCGATGGTAGCGGAGTTTTTCGGGCTTGTATTCGTCCTTGCCGATCCCTGTGCCGAGCGCGGTAATCAGCGCAATGATTTCCTGAGAAGAGATCAGCTTGTCGAAGCGCGCTTTTTCGACGTTGAGGATTTTTCCCTTGAGCGGGAGGATCGCCTGAAACTTGCTGTCGCGCCCCTGCCTTGCCGACCCGCCGGCAGAGTCGCCTTCGACGAGGTAGAGTTCGCAGAGCGCGGGGTCCTTCTCGTAACAGTCGGCGAGTTTGCCGGGCAAACCCGCGCCTTCGAGAATCCCCTTGCGCCGCGTCATTTCGCGCGCCTTTCGGGCGGCGTCGCGCGCGCGTGCCGCGTCGACGATCTTTCCGGTAATCACTTTCGCGTCTTGCGGGAACTCCTGGAGGTATTCGGCGAGCTTCGCGGCGACGATTTCCTCGACCGCCGGACGCGCTTCCGAGGAAACGAGCTTCATTTTCGTCTGCGAAGCGAACTTCGGGTCCGGCATCTTGATTGAGAGAACGCAGGCGAGGCCTTCGCGCATATCGTCGCCGGTGATTTCGACCTTGGCTTTCTTGGCGATCTCCTTCTCGTCGATGTATTTGTTGATCACGCGCGTCATCGCCGCGCGCAGCCCCGTCAAATGCGTCCCGCCGTCGGCTTGCGGAATATTGTTCGTAAAGCAAAGCACCTGCTCGACGTAACTGTCGTTCCATTGCATCGCCACTTCGACGCCGACCGTGCAAGTCGGGAGAACCGAGTCGCCGGAAAAGAAAAAAACGTCCGGATGAAGCGTCGATTTCGTGCGGTTGATGTATTCGACGAAACCCTTGACGCCTCCGAGAAAGGCAAAGTTTTCCTCGCTCGCCGTGCGCTGGTCGAAAAGGCGAATCTTGACGCCGTTGTTCAGAAACGAGAGTTCCCGGAGTCGTTTCGCGATAATTTCGTAGTGGTATTCGATGTGGTCGAATATCTCGTCGTCGGCGAGAAAATGAACCTCGGTTCCGCGTTGTTCGGTCGCGCCCAAAACCTTGAGCGGGGAGACCTCGACGCCGTTCTGGATTTCAATGATCGGATCGACGACGTGCCCCCTGTGGAATTCGACCTCGTGTTTCTTTCCGTCGCGGCGAATCGTCAGCTTGAGCCACTTCGAAAGCGCATTGACGCAGGAAACGCCGACACCGTGGAGACCCCCGGAAACCTTGTACGAATTCTGGTTGAATTTTCCCCCGGCGTGCAGATCGCACATGACGATCTCGGCGGCCGAACGTTTGGGTTCGTGCTTGTCGTCGAGCTTGATTCCCGTCGGGATTCCACGCCCGTTATCGAGGACCGAGATCGAGTTGTCCGAGTGGATCGTGATCACGATATCGTCGCAGTAGCCCGCGAGGGCTTCGTCTATCGCGTTATCGACGACTTCGAAGACCATGTGGTGGAGGCCGGTACCGTCGGAAGTGTCGCCGATGTACATACCGGGACGTTTGCGGACGGCTTCGAGGCCTTCGAGTTGTTGAATGCTCGATTCGTCGTAGGCCGGCAATTTCTCGTTTTCAGTCATTGAATATCCGTGTGTTTCACGTGGAACAAGGCGTTCAGATACGCATCGGCATCACGACGTACTTGAAGCCGTCGTCGCCGTGTATCGAGAAAAGAGCACTCGACCCCGCGTCGTTGAAACTCCATTCGATCGCTTCTTCTGTCATATTGCTCAGCATATCGATCAAATAAACGACATTGAACCCGACGTCGACGGGGTCGCCCTCGTAGCTGACCTCTATTTCGTCCTGCGCTTCCTCCTGCTCGGCGTTCGCAGCGATGACCTTCAGACTCCCTTCAGAAAGGATCAGGCGGACTCCCCTGAATTTATCGGTGGTCAAAATCGACGCTCTGAGCATCGATTGATAGAAGAGGACGCGGTCAATCGAAAGCGTGTTTTTGAGTTCTCCGGGGATCACACGCTCGTAATCGGGGAACTTACCGTCGATCAGTTTTGAGACGAGCTGAATCCTGCCGAACTGAAAACGCACCTGGTTCGGCATGAGTTCGATGAGCAAGTCGTCGTCGTTGTCCGACAAAAGGCGGTTGAGCTCAAGGACCGTCTTGCGGGGAAGGATCATTTCCTGATGCGGTATCTCGTCTTCGGTATCGATATTCATGCTCGCGTACGCCAGACGGTGCCCGTCGGTCGCCACCGCGCGGATATTTTTCCCCTCGACGAGAAGCAAGAGACCGTTCAGATAGTAGCGAACATCCTGCGCCGCCATCGAAAACTGCGTCAGCATCAAGAGACGCTTGAAACTCTTTTGAGAGACCGACAGTTTCTTGAGTTCTCCTTCCGAAAAAAGCATGCGCGGAAAATCGTCGGCAGGGAGCGTTTGAAGCGCAAAGCGGCTTTTCCCGCCTTTGAGTTGCAGACGCGCGTTGTCGAGGCTCAGGCTTATTTCGGAGGCCTCAGGCAGGGAACGCAGAATGTCCTGGAATTTCCTCGCGCCTACGGTGATCGCGCCGTCTTCTCCGTCTCCCTGCGCGCCGTCGGTGAAAGTCATGATCTGAATTTCGATGTCGGTCGCAAGGAAAGTCAGCGTATCTCCCTTTTTCTCGAGCATCACGTTGGAAAGAATCGGCAAGGTATGCCTCTTTTCGACGATTCCAGAGACGGATTGCAGGGGCGCCAGAAGTTTATCCCGTTCAGTCTTTATCAAAAACATATTTATAAACCTTAAAAAGATAATATCGAGAACAATCCAGTGGAAAAGTATAAATTATCAATATCTTTCAATGACTTGTCTTTAATTTACGTGAAAAATAAACGCTGTATTCGCTTGTGGAGAAAAAAGGATAATTTTCAAGGGTCGAGGGAAAAAAGGGTTTATCAACACATAATCAACAAGAAAATGAACAGTTTTCAACAGGCCGACGCGCTTTCGGGACGATCGGCGATCAGCTTTTCAGAACCTGCGTCAACACGTGGACGTCGTGGTTGAGCTTTTCCTCCTTGGCGCGCAGGGATTCAATCGTACGGAGCGCGTGCAGTACCGTCGTATGGTCCCTTCCTCCAAAGGCTTCTCCGATCGCGGGGTAACTCGACGAAGTCAGATTCTTGGCGAGCCACATCGCGATCTGCCGCGGACGGACGATCTGACGGTTGCGCTTTCTCGAAAACAGGTCGCCGACCTTGATCTTGAAGTAATCCGCGACGGTTTTCTGGATGTTTTCGATCGTAATCTGGCGGTTGACCGCGTCGATCGAGTTCTTGAGAGCTTCCTTGGTCAGGTCGAGATTGATCGAACGGCCAAGATAACTCGAGTGCGCGAAGACGATCTTCAAGGCGCCCTCGAGCTCCCTGACGTTCGATCGCATATGCTTCGCAATGTAGAAAGCCGACTCGTCGTCGAGTTCGATCGACTCGATCTCGGCCTTTTTCTTGAGGATGGCGACGCGCATTTCGAGTTCCGGGGGTTCTATCTGGACGGTCAAACCCTGGTCGAAGCGCGTGATCAGGCGGTTTTCGAGGCCGCTGATGTCTTTGGGGTAGGTGTCGCAACTGATGACGATCTGCTTCTTCGCTTCGATCAGCGCGTTGAATACAAAAAAGAATTCCTCCTGCGTGCGGCTTTTTCCGTTGAAAAACTGAATGTCGTCGAGCAGGAGAACGTCGAGCGAGTGGTAGTAATCCTTGAATGCGTCGAAAGAGTTCGCCTGGTAGGCGCGGACGAGGTCCGAATAATAGTTGCCGGCGTGAACGTAGCGGACGACCGATTTCAGGTTTTGCTGAAATATCCGGTTCCCGATCGCGTGGATCATATGCGTTTTTCCGAGGCCGGTGTTGCCGTAGATGAAAAGCGGGTTGTACGCGGAAGCGCCGGCGTTCGAAGCGACTTGCATCGCGGCGGCGCGCGCAAAGTCGTTCGCTTTTCCGACGATCAGGTTTTCGAAGGTAAAACCCGGCTCGAGGTGCGTCTTTTCGTAACGCGGGTTTGCAGCGTGGGCGGAACCGGAAGCGGGACGAGTCTTTGGATAGGCCGCGCCCGAGCGAGGCTCCTCGACGGAAAGGGAGGAATTTTCGGGAGCGCGAAGCGACGCCGGCGCGTCCGAAGGCGGTTTTCCGACGACAAAGGAAACGTCGACGGGGGAGGAAAAATGCGCGTTTGCGAGTGCCTCGATTCGGGAAAGGTAGGATTCCTTGACGCGGTTCAGGATAAAATTGTTCGGAGCGACGAGGCGCAATTTGCCGTCGCTCGCGTCCGTGTCCTCGGCTCGAAGCGGACGAATCCACGTATTGAACTGCTGTGGGGGCAGTTCTTGCTCGAGTCTTTTAAGACAGGAAGACCAGAAATTATCCATACGGTGTTTTTGGGAGGCGCAAAATGCTGTTCAGTCGATTCGGCTTTCAAGGACCGGCGCTTGAAAGTATTGGGTTCGGAACCTTGTATTTTACCTTTTTAGCGCCGGGTAATCGACTGATTTGGCGGGCTTCTTGCGGCGCTTGACAAACGGCACCCCGCCATAGTCTAATTCCACGTTTATTTTCTGTTGATTTCAAGGGTCTTGCAATGAAACGAACTTACCAGCCTTCGGTCATCCACCGCAAGCGCACGCACGGGTTTCGGGCGCGCATGGCAACCCGCGGCGGCCGCGCCGTGATCCGCGCCCGTCGCGCCAAGGGACGCCGCCGCTTGGCCGTTTGAAGGTGGGCGGAGCGGAAGACGGGCGCCCAATCTTTGGCCAGACGTTTCCGAGAAAGAGTCGATTGACGAAAACGGATGATTTTTCATCCGTTTTCAGTTCCAGAAAAGCGATAAAAAGCGCCCATTTCCTGTTGCACTACCGCCTGCGCGCCGAAGGGGAAGACGCCAGACTCGGCGTCGTCATCGCCAAGCGTTTTGCGCGCCGCGCGGTCGATAGAAACCTCGTGCGCCGGCTCGCCCGCGAAAACTTCCGCAGACTCCGTGCCGCCCTCGATTCACGCGACCTGATCCTGAGGCTGATTTTACGGCCGGGAGACTTCGACCGGCGGGCCCTGGCGGAAGAGATAAAGGCTCTGCTCGGCCGGGTACGGCTCCGCCCAAGGCACTGACTCGTTAGCTCGTCGATCCGATGAAAACGCTCTTACTGATCTTGATACGCTTTTACCAATACGCGATAAGCCCGATGCTCGGGCGGCAGTGCCGTTTCATCCCGAGCTGCTCGGAATACACCGCCGAGGCCATCGGGAAGCACGGCGCGGCGAAGGGCCTGTATTATGGCGTCAAGCGCATCTTTCGCTGCCACCCCTGGAATCCGGGAGGGGTGGATCCCGTTCCCTGAAAAAACATAAATGGGTCATACATGGATAATCGTCGCCTGATTCTTTTGATCGTCTTTATTGGATCGATCTATCTGCTCATTGGCGCCTGGCAGAAGTACAAAAACCCCGTCGCGCCGCAAACCGCCTCGTCCGCCGTTCCGAGCGCGCCCGCGACTCCGCCGAACGCCCCGCCCGCGTCCGGCGGACAAACGTCCGCCGTTCCGCCGTCCGCGGGCGGCGAGGTACTCGCCCCGCAAAACGACGTCCTCCGCGTCAAGACCGACCTCTACGTCGCGGGGATTTCACCGCAGGGCGGCGACATCGTCGAACTCACGCTGAACGCCTACAAGGCCGCGGTGCCGAAGAAGCTCTTCTCTCCGGTCGAGCGCAAGGACGAAGCCTTTACTCTTTTTGGCGCGAAGCACAGCTACTACGCGCAGAGCGGCCTGATCGGCAGCGGACTGCCGAGCCATAAAACGCGCTTTACGGTCGTCGAAGGAAAGACCGAGTTCGAACCCGGCGCCGACACCTTGCAAATCCGCCTCGAAGCGCCCGTCGTCGACGGCGTCAAGGTCAGCAAGATACTCACCTTCACGCGCGGCAGCTATCTGATCGGCGTCAGCTTCGAAATCGAAAACGGCGGTTCGAGGGAAGTTTCCGCGCACGCCTACTATCAACTCCAGCGCGACAGCCTTTCCCCCGACGGAGAGAGCGGGATGGCGAGCACCTTTACCGGCCCGGCGCTTTACACCGTCGAAAACAAGTACGAGAAGATCGCCTTCAAGGACGTCGGTAAAGGCAAGGCGAAATTCACCGAGAAGGCGAACGACGGCTGGATCGGCATCGTTCAGCACTACTTCGTTTCAGCGTGGATTCCCGCAGAAAACCTCCAACGCACGTTCTACGTCCGCAATCTCCAGCAGAACGTCGGCCCCGACGGCGACGCGATCATCGTTTCGGCGGGCGTCATCGTCCCGACGCCGACGGTCGCGCCGGGTCAGACGGTACGGCAGGATATTTCCCTCTTCGCGGGGCCCCAGCTCCAGAACATCCTCGACCGGCTCTCCAAACCCACGACCGAAGGCGGACTCGGAGCAACGGGGCTACCGCTCGTCGTCGATTACGGCTGGCTCACGATCGTCGCCGCGCCGATTTTCTGGTGCCTCGATTTTATCTACAAGATGGTCGGCAACTGGGGCTGGTCGATCATCATACTGACGATTTTCATCAAGTTGCTCTTCTTCCCGCTCTCGGCGGCCGGCTACAAATCGATGGCGAAGATGCGCAACCTCGCGCCGCGCATGACGGCGCTGAAGGAGCGCTTCGGCGACGACAAGCAGCGGCTCAACATGGAAATGCTCAACCTCTACAAGACGGAGAAAATCAACCCCTTCGGCGGCTGTCTGCCGATCGCGATCCAGATTCCGGTCTTCATCGCGCTCTACTGGGCGCTGCTCGGCGCCGTCGAGATGCGCGGCGCGCCGTGGCTCCTCTGGATTCACGACCTCTCGGAAGCCGACCCCTACTTCGTCCTTCCTGTTCTCATGGTCGTGACGATGTTCATCCAGACCAAGCTCAACCCGACGCCGCCCGACCCGACGCAGGCCAAGGTGATGATGATGATGCCCTTCGTCTTCGGCGTGATGTTCTTCTTCTTCCCATCGGGACTCGTGCTTTACTGGGTCGTCAGCAATATCCTGTCGATCCTTCAGCAATGGCAGATCACGCGGATGTTCGAAGGCGGCGGGAGCGGTGGAAAGGCCGCCCACTCCTGAAACGATCGCCGCCGTCGCGACGCCTCCGGGGCGCGGCGGCGTCGGCGTGATACGCGTTTCGGGGAAGGACCTTCCCGAATTCGCGAAGAAGCTCAGCGGTAAAACCCCGCCTGCGCGACGCGTGGTTCTCGCGGAATTCCGCGACGCCGCCGACCGGGTCATCGACGCGGGGCTTCTCGTCTATTTTCCCGCGCCGCGCTCGTTTACCGGCGAAGACGTTCTAGAACTCCACGCGCACGGCGGCCCGGTCGTCGTGCGCCTGCTGCTCGACCGCTGCATCGAACTCGGCGCGCGGCTCGCCGACCCCGGCGAATTCACGCGGCGCGCGTTCATGAACGGGAAAATCGACCTCGCGCAAGCCGAAGCCGTCATCGACCTGATCGACGCATCGACGGAGGCCGCCGCGCGTAGCGCGGCGCGATCGCTCAAGGGCGATTTCTCCGCGGAAATCCGCGCGCTCGAAAACCAGTTGATCGAATTGCGCGCGCTCGTCGAAGCGACGCTCGATTTCCCCGAAGAAGACGTCGATTTTCTTTCGTCCATCGAGGCGCACACGCGCCTTATGCGTGCGCGCGAAAAACTCAAGAGCGCGCTCGGACGCGCGCGTCACGGGAGCCGCTTGCAAAGCGGATTGAGCGTCGTCATCGCGGGACAACCCAACGTCGGGAAATCGAGCCTCCTCAACCGGCTCGCGGGCGTCGATGCCGCGATCGTCACGCCGATCGCCGGAACGACGCGCGACACGATCCGCGCCGCGATCGAAATCGAAGGCATTCCCCTCCACGTGATCGACACGGCGGGTTTGAGGGAAGCCGGCGAAGAGATCGAAAAAATCGGCGTCGCCCGCGCGTGGAAAGAAATCGAAGAAGCCGACGCGCTCGTCGTCCTCGTCGACGCGCGTACCGGGATCGACGCAGCCGACCGCGCGATTCTTGAGAAACTCCCGCGCACTGTGCCGCGCGTCGTCGTCCACAACAAGGCGGATCTTGCGCACCGCGCACCCGAACGGCGCGAAGACGACGAGGGCATCACGATCTTTCTCTCCGCAAAACGCGGCGACGGCGTCGACCTGCTCCGGCGCGAACTCCTCGAAATCGCCGGAGGCCGCCCCGAAGAAGACGTTTTCATCGCGCGCGCGCGCCACGTCGCCGCGCTCGAAGACGCGCTCGCGCACCTCGACGCGGCAAGCGAACAAGAAGCTTCCCCCGACCTCTTCGCCGAAGAACTCCGGCTCGCGCACCGCGCGCTCAGCACGATCACCGGAGAATTCTCGTCCGACGAACTCCTCGGAGAGATTTTCGGCCGCTTCTGCATCGGGAAGTGATTCCTTTGCTCCGATACGCTTCCTTGCTGGCGATTGACAGAGAGAATTGCAAAGAGAAATTAGAGGTTTGCAGAGAGGTATTCGATAAAGTTGATATAAATCAACAAGTTGTATCTCTATGCAAGCGAGCGCCGTCAGAGTTTTCGAAGAGAGGCAAAGGCTGGGGACGGCGGAGGCGACACCAAGGAAAATCTCAGTTTCCCAGAGAGATCGACGTCGCATCTCGTCTTGGAATATCAGGCGTAGCGAAGGCAGGCCCTTCCCGGTCGATTGCCCGGAGGCTATCCGGGAGTCTTTTCAGTCTTCCCGGGGGGTGCCGTCCGCCTTGCGGTGGCGCATATGCGGTGCCAGATTGCCCCAACCGTGCCGGTGGAGCAGGTTGTAGACCGTGGACAAGGAGACGCTTCGTCCCAGCGTCTTTTCCATCGCCTGACGGATGGATCCTACTTCCGGCGTTCCCGCGCTGGCCGATTCGAAAAAGGGCGCAAGAAACGCCGCTTCTTCTTCCAGATTCATTTTCCGTCGTTGAGCCTTCGTCGACGGGCGCGCGCCACCCCCGCCTTCCAGGATGAAGCTTTCCCGCAAGCGACGCACCCTGTCAACTGAAATCCCGAACAGGTCGGCGACCTGGGACAAACTCCAGCCTA